>NZ_JBLNKT010000024.1:0-55050 GCF_048158525.1 Flavobacterium algoris | reverse complement strand
CCGAATGAGGTTTAAAAACTGGCTGCATAATCGCTGATTTTGGTACTTAAAAATACGAAGAATCAAAGTAATAAACAAAAAAAACTGCCCGAAAATTACTTTTCGGACAGCCTCTTTGAATTTGTCAGTTATAGATTATTTATCGAACAATTAATTTTCTTGTAGCAGATGCATCATTTTCATTGATTTTAATGATATAAACACCTGAAGTAAGATTTGAAACATTTAGTTCTCTTGAACTCAGCGTTGTTTGGAGTACTTTTTTTCCTAAAACATCAAAGATAATTATTTCTTTATCTAAGTCATTTTTTGAAGTAATGTAAACTTTGCCATTACTCACGGGGTTCGGGTACAAGCTTAAGCCTTCTATCGAAGCAGTTTCTTGTGTTCTTGGCTGTTGTTTGTTTTCCTGAGCGGAAAGGCTCACAGAAAAGAAAAAAACCAATAAGATAGTCATATAAAAGTAGTTTTTCGCCATGATTTCAGTTTGTTATGTAAATATATAAAAAATATTTCAAATATTGTACCACAAAAAAAAACGCCTCTTATAAAAAGAGGCGTTTTGATGCTATTTTTGTTTTTTTTAACTAAAAACTATTTAATTAAGCTAGTACCACCAACAGTTGCCCATGCACCAGCAGTTAATGAAGCACCGGTAGCAGTTGTAGTTGTTGCAAAATTTCCAACTGGGAAATTAACTACAATACTTGAAGTTGCTCCTACAGGTACAATCTGTGAAGTTGAAGAGATGGTCACATTAGTTAATTTTATTTTTGATCCATTAACTTGATTAGTGTTTGTCGTAGCATCTTGAATTTTTACTGCTGCACCTTTGTAAACAGTTGTCCCTTCAGTATAGTCTCCGTATCCTGAGATAATGATGTTACTGTAATCTCCATTTCCTTCTTTTTTGAATTGGAAAGCATCAACTTGAACATCACCAGCAACTTCTGGTACACATCCTGCTTCTCTTTTTAATGTGATATTAATAACTTTTGGCCAGAATGCATTGTTATTGTTAGAACATTCAATTTCCATTCCGTAATTTCCTTTACCCGTTTGGTAAGCATACCAGTTAGAGTTGTTTTGACCTTGCCATCCATCTTGCCAGTCAAAAGCGTCATCATAGTTACCATAAGAAATAGCGTTTGTCATACTTACAGTTCCTCCAAAAAATTCATATCCATCATCAGCACCTTTGTAAGAAACTAAGTGGTCTAATGTTGTTCCTGAACCCACTGAATAGAATGTAAATCCATTATTTTCTTTTGTTCCATCAGCTAATTTTGCTCCAGCATATTCAACTCTTGCATAGTTTAATGAACCTCCGTTGTGAGCAGCATTTGTTCCTCCGTAAGGTAATGCATTTCCATCTTCAGAAGTAGAAGTAGTTACACCACCAATTGCTTTAATTGGAGCATCACCATAGATGATAATTCCTCCCCAAGAACCTGGAGTTGCAGATGCTTCTGTAAATACAACTGGTTTGTCAGCTGTACCGTTAATGTTTAATTTTCCTCCGTTTAAAACAACAAATGCGTTGTCTCCTGTAGTTTTGTTTGCTGTAATTGTAGAACCTGCATCGAAAGTTACTGTTACTCCTGAAGCAACTTTAACAATACCTTTTAAAGTATAATTTCCGTATGCAAAAGTTTTATTTGCAGTTATTGTACCTGTGATTTCGCCTGTTGCCGGTGGTGTAACAGGAATTGGACTGTCACTACTTGAGCAAGAATTTAGAAATAACCCTGTAGCAAGTGCTAAAGCAAAAAATTTAGTTTTCATAGTTTATTGTATTATTTATTGTTTTTTTATTTTTGTCAAAATTATAGGATAACTTCATAAGGGGTGTTAGCTGAATATTACAATACGGTTACTAAAAAACCACCAAAATGTGAAGCGAATGTTAAGGGTGTTAGGTGAGTTTTAAGTATAAAAAAAGCCCTAAATAAATTAGAGCTTTTGGTATTAAATAGGGTATGTGTTAAAAAGTGTATCCTAAGTTTATAGAGAATCCTCTTCCTTTTTTATAACTGTTTGTTATAGTTGAATTTTCAACTATAATTGAAGTCCCGCTATTTCCTTGTTCGGATTTACGTATTGGATCAAGTAGATTGTCAGCACTGAATTTTAAATCAAAATGATCTGATAATTTGCTGCTCCAAATGAAATCCAACTGTTGCACCGGCAGTTCATAAATATGGTCTAATCCCCCTGTTCCAACAGCATAAATTCTTTTTCCAAATACAGAATAAACTAATGAAACCGTGTTGCTCCAAGATTCGCTTAAGTCAAATTGGTATTTTAAATCAGAGTTGATTAGCCATTTTGAAGCTCCTTGTAGTTCTCTATTTTTAAAGGTTTCGATTGATGTTGTTATATTACCGTCACTATCAGTAGTGGTTGGCTTCACGTCTACTTTCGTATGCATTAAAGAAGTGTTGAACCCAAAAGAGAAATCAGTTAAACTTTTGTCAATTCTTGCAAAATCGAATAGAAGTTCAATTTCTGCTCCATATAAAACTGCATTGTCTGAATTTAAATAAGTTGTGATAGTTGAGTTCGCAGCATTAGAGATGAATGTTCTTTCAATAGGCTGATCTATTTTTTTACCGAACAATCCAAGTACTAAAACTTCTTTTGATGTTGGGAATAATTCATATTTTAAATCAACATTGTAGTTGCTGCTATTTTTTAAAAATGGATTTCCTTTTGTCGAAGTTCCATCAGCATTGATGTACTCGATAGGATAAGATTCCATTACTACCGGTCTTGTATATGTTTTTCCAGTAGCAAAACGCAGATTCGAATTTTCATTCAAGCCATATTTCACATTTAAAGCGGGTAAAACATACAAGTTGTCATATTTTAAAGTTTTAAATGGGTCTGAGAAAGAACCTTGAGTTCTGTACTTTGTTTCTCTCATGGTGCTTTCTAAACGAATTCCACCATTTAATTCCCATTTTTCTCCAAGCTTGTAAAGCAAGTTAGCATAACCTGCATTGGCAGTTTCCTTTAATTTTGCCTGATATGTTGCATTTGAGCTTTCTCTAAAACTAATAGCATTTGAAGCTAAATAACCATTTAGTTGCGTATCCAATGAATTTAACGGTGCTGTAAAACTGTTTGGGGCGCTATTATTTACCGGTGTAATAAAACGATAGGATGAGGTCATATCAGACATGTTTCCATTGTATCCAGCCGTGAAAATATTATTTTTTTCAGTTTTACCAAATTTCAACGTGTATTCTCCTAATCCTGAGAAATAAGAATCACCAGAAATATCCAAATACTGTTTGATAAAGTTATTTCCGGCAACAGAAACTAAAATATCGTCTGTTCCTGATCTTGTTCCTGAAAAGAATTTTCTGTCCGGTTGCGCATACTTAGTAATCGCATACGAAACTGCTGCTTTTACATTTTGAGTTTTATCTTCATTCAATGCATATTCACCCAATAACTGGTTGTTTAAATAATTAGATTCGTCTAATTGATTGGTTCTAATTAAAGTGTTATTGTTACTTGAGTTTGAATCCGCTACTCCAAATTGGTCTTTAACCAAATTTTCTGTAGTTCTGATGAAAAGGGTATTGTAAGAAAGTTTCAGTCTATCTGTAGTATAGTTTAATCCTACTAAAGAAGACAGTGATGTTTTATATCGGTATTCTGTATTTTCGAAGTCATTTCTATAAGTGAAGCCAGAAGGATTGTTAGTAAAAGTTCTTTCCACCCCGTTTCTAATCGAATAATTATTGTCAAAATTAATCGAAAGTAAATAAGAAAAAGTCTTGTCATCTTTCAGGTTAAATTTTTCGGAATGAAGAAAACCAATGCTTGAATTCAAAGGACTGTTTATTTTTGAAACATCAAATCCACTTTTAAAAGATCTCAAAGATTCATCTGCAGTAAGCGTGTAACTTGAAGGTGTATTTCCAAGTAATCCTGGAAGTTTTCTATCGTTTCCGGTCAAGCCAAATAATCCTTTGGTAGAATTAGCGTCTTTAGAAATTAAAAACTGTTCTAAATTGTTGTTTACAGTATAGCCAACTCCAACATTCAATTTGGTTACACTTTTCGAGCCTTTAGAAGTTTGTATATTAAAAGTACCTCCGGCAAAATCTCCATAAATGTTTGGGTTAAACGTTTTGTATACTTCAATAACCCCTACAATGTCAGTAGAAAATAAGTCTAACGGGATGATTTTTTTGAAAGGATTATTAGTAGGAGCAGCAAGATCGTTTATCAATAAATTGTTGTATCGATCTTCCAGTCCGCGTACAAATAAACCTCTTGAGCCTACTTTTGTAATTCCGGTTATTTTAGTAAGTCCTTCCTCTACATCGCTAACTCCTTTACGAGCCATTTCTTGTGCGCCAATACTTTGTTTTATTACAACTGCTTTCTTTTGGTCAAGTAATAATACCGTTTCTTTTTCTCTGCTTGCCGTGTTTTTTATAACAACATCTTCCAGTTTGTAACTTCCTGAACCAATCGCTTGATTTAGATTTACAGTCTCATTAGCTACTACAGTTACAGGAATTTCTACAGATTCATAACCTACGAAACTGAATTGTACCGTATAATTCCCAGGCGCCATAGCGATAGTATATTTCCCGTCAATATCAGTATTGGTTCCTATAGTGGTCCCTTTTATAAGTACATTAGCAAAAGGCAAGGATTGATTGTTCGCATCTCTATCAGTCAGGATTCCAGAAACGGTACCTTTATTCTGTGAAAAAGAAAAAGTTGTAATTAACAATACTATAAACAATATTCTAAATTTCATTTTTGTTTGTTTTATTTTTATGCAAAGTAATGCCCGTTTTGTAAAGTAAAAGTTACTTGATTATTACCATTTAGTTTCGTGAATATTAATAAATCGTTAACATATTAAATTACGGTTAATGTGATTTTTAAACGGTTCTTTTATTGTTATATTTACAATCGGAATTGAAAATCACTGAGCATTTCAGGCGTAAATTCCATCAGATTAATATAATTTTTCTATTATGAAAAAAAGAAACACAAAGATTTTACTAGTTGATGATGAGCCGGATATTTTGGAAATTGTAGGGTATAATCTTACTCAGGAAGGATATCAAATATTTACCGCAGCAAACGGAAAAGAAGCTATTATAAAAGCCAAAAAAGAATTGCCGGATCTTATTATCATGGATGTAATGATGCCGGAGATGGATGGAATGGAAGCGTGTGAAAATATTAGAAAAATACCAGAACTAAATAATGTAATTATTACTTTCCTGACAGCAAGAAGTGAAGATTATTCTCAAGTGGCCGGTTTTGATGCGGGTGCCGATGATTATATTACAAAGCCCATCAAGCCAAAACTATTAGTCAGTAAAGTAAAAGCATTGTTAAGACGCTTGAAAGAGCAAGAACAAAATAGCGAAACACTCAACGTAGGAGGAATCGAAATCAATCGGGAAGAATATAAAATAAGAAAAGACAATGTGGAGATTGCCTTGCCTCGAAAAGAATTTGAATTGTTTTACTTATTGGCTTCTAAGCCTGGAAAAGTATTCAAACGCGATGAGATTTTAGATAAAGTCTGGGGAAATGAAGTCGTAGTTGGCGGAAGAACCATAGATGTTCATATTAGAAAATTAAGAGAAAAAATTGGTGAAGATTTATTCAAAACCATTAAAGGAGTAGGGTATAAATTTGAAGTGTAATTACACCCACTTTTTTATAAGAATAACAAATTGCAAAATTCAAATCGCTTTAAAAGCGAGGTGTGAAATCGATGAAAATAAATTTTAAGAAAACCTATAAGTTCGCCATAAAATCTGCTTTATTCATTAGCCTTTTTGCTACTGGATTCGTCATGCTAATGGTGTTATTATTCTTTGGTTCCAAAGTAAATAATTTGCTGTTTTTTGGAATCGTTTGTCTCTTAATTATTTATTTGTTTTCTTTTATTGTTTTACAATATCGAGTTGAACGATTTATTTACAGACGTGTAAAAAAAATATACGATGACGTTTCGCTGTTGGAATCCAGTACTTTTATAAATCAGCCCATTACTACTGATATGGAAACCTTGACGCGAGAAGTCAAGAAGTTTGCCACCGATAAAAAACTGGAAATTGAAATGCTGCAGATTCGGGAAGAATATCGAAGAGAATTTCTTGGCAATGTTTCACATGAACTTAAAACACCTTTATTTACAGTTCAAGGTTACATTTCGACTTTGCTGGACGGAGCGATGGATGATAAAAACATCAGGAAGAAGTATTTAAAACGTGCCGAGAAAGGTGTAGAACGATTAATATATATCGTCGAAGATTTAGATATGATTACAAAGTTAGAATCGGGTGATTTAAATCTGGAGTTTTCTGAATTTGACATTGTAGAATTGATACAAAATGTTTTCGACCTATTGGAAATGAAAGCCGATAAAAAGAAAATCACCTTAGCTTTCGAAAATTATCACATACAGCCTATTATCGTGCATGGAGATAAAGACAAGATTCAACAAGTTGTTGAGAATCTAATTGTAAACTCCATAAAGTATGGTAGAGAAGGTGGTTTTACTGAAGTAGCCGTTGTCAATTTGACTAAGAAAAAAGTCCTGGTTCGAATAACTGATAATGGAGAAGGAATTGAAAAACAAAATATACCAAGGCTTTTTGAACGTTTTTATAGAGTAGACAAAAGCGGGTCACGTTCAGAAGGCGGGTCAGGTTTAGGATTAGCAATTGTAAAACATATTATAGAAGCGCATAAAGAGAAAATATATGTAGAAAGTGAATTTGGAATTGGATCTGAATTCTCTTTTACAATTGAAAAGGCCAGATTGAAAAAACCAGAATTAGATGCGGAGCAAATTTATAGTAAAAGTCTTAAAATCAATAAACTAAAAAAACAGTAAGTCTGGAAATAATTATAAATAAATCCTATAAAATAGGATTGGAGACCTTAACGAAACAATAATTTATCATCAACATAATATTGTGTTAACATTAGCTTAACATAACTGATTCACCTTTGCAAAAAAATTAATCATATAACAACGATGAAAAAAATTTTATTTGCAGTTTTAGTTATGACTTCAGTTTTGGTCAATGCACAAGATGTTAAGAGTGATACTATTAAAGCAGTACCTGTTGATTCTTTAGAAACAACTAGTATTGATTCAGTTAAGACGGTAAGCGTAGAATCTTTGAAAGAATCCCTTGATGAGCATTCCATGAAATTTTCAGGTTTAGAAGAAAGACTTTCGACTATGGACAGTGATTTAGCAAAATTAACCAAAATTAAATTTTCTGGATACCTACAAGCGCAATACGAAATGTATAATTATCAAGATAATATAGGTCCAGGGCCATCTACAACTGCTGTGCCAATAACAAATACTTTTTTTATCAGAAGAGCACGTGTAAAATTGACTTATGAGCCAGTTACTGGTGCGGTATTTGTAATTCAACCGGATTATGCGTTTGATAAAGTTACTTTAAGAGATGCTTATGTGCAGTTAAATGATAAGTGGTTGCAGACATTTAAGTTATTTTTAGGACAGTTCAACAGAACGAGTTATGAAGTTGAGTTTTCTTCTCGCTCAAGAGAATTGTTAGAAAGAAGTAGAATGTCTGGAATTTTGTATCCGCAAGAAAGAGACTTAGGAGCAAAAATCGAAATGGATTTAGAGACTAAATATGAGATTCCGTTTAAGTTTCAGTTAGCAGTTTTTAACGGAAATTATGGAGAAGGTTCTTTGACAAATAATCTTAGAGATGTCGATAATAAGAAAGACGTCATGATGAGAGGTGTTTATTCTTTCAAGTTTCCATCTAAAGGATTGGGAGTTGATATAGGAGCTCATACTTATTTAGGTAATACGGCTGTTTTACAGGCTGGAACTTTCAGCGATGCAAATAATAATAATTTCACGGCTAAAGTAGGGGATAGTTTTCAAAAAAGATGGTTTGGTGGAGAGATGAGGGTTTACTATGATTTTCTTGGTGGAATGTCTCTTAAAGGAGAATATATTTCTGGAACAATATCAGGCGAAAAATCAACGATACTATCGCCAGTAGCTAATAGTAACCCTAGTTTTAATTTTAATGGTATAAGAGATTTTTCAGGATATTATGCCACTTTGGTGAAAAACATCGGAAAAAGCAATCAAATCGCAGTTCGATATGACAGTTGGGATCCAAACAGACATTTAGCAGGAAATGCAGTGACTATTAAAGAAGATTTAAAGTATAATAACTGGTCATTTTCTTGGCAATATTTTTATGATGATAATGTAAAAATTGTTGCAGGATATAGTTTACCAATTAATGAAAAAAGTACCACAGTTGGTGGAGATTATATAAAAGATAAATTAGATAACACGTTTACAATTAGAATTCAAGCAGGATTTTAATACAATAAATTAGATTTAAATACAATAAAAAAAATAAAAATGAAAACAACAAAAATTAAATTAGCAGCTATTCTATTAGTTGTTATGGCAGTAGGATTTTCTTTTACTTCATTGGATAAAATAACAGTTAAAGGTTCTGATACCATGGTTATTTTATCTCAGAAATGGGCTGAAGTGTACATGCAAAAACATCCAGGAACAACTATTCAGGTTACTGGTGGTGGGTCTGGAGTAGGTCTTGCAGCTTTAATAAATGGATCAACTGATATTGCAAATTCAAGTCGCCCTATCAAAGCTACCGAAGTAGAAAAATTAAAAGCACGATACAGTACATTAGGAGTTGAGATTCCTTGTGCAAAAGATGGTTTGTCCGTTTATTTGAATAAAGCAAATGGTGTTTCGGAACTTACAATCAAACAAATTGGTCAAATTTTTTCTGGAAAAATTACAAACTGGAAAGAAGTAGGCGGAGCAGATGCTGGGATAAAATTGTACGGTAGAGAGAATAGTTCAGGAACTTTTGGATTTTTTAAAGACAATGTAGTGAAAACTGATTTTTCTCCAAGCTGTCAAACTTTACCAGGAACTGCTGCTATTGTAAATGCTGTGAAAAAAGATAAATACAGTATTGGTTACGGTGGAGCTGCGTATGCTGAGGGTGTTAAGGATTGTAAAGTTAAGAAAGACGATAAAAGCCCAGGGGTTTATCCAACGGCTGAGACTATAAAAAACAAAACGTATCCAATTACAAGATACTTGTACATGTATTTGAAATCTAGGCCAACAGGCGAAACTAAAGCCTTTATTGATTGGATTTTAAGCCCAGAAGGACAAAAAATCATAACATCAGTTGGTTATTTTCCTTTAAAATAAAAATATATAAAAATATCCCTCTCTTTAATTATAGAGGGATTTTTTTTAAAATATATGAATTCTTAAATAAATCAAATGAATTCCCAATTTCCAAGAAATCAAAGTTTCACAAAAGAAAGTTTGAAAAAGCAATTCAGGCTTTCGGAGTTTTTAGCCGAAAAAATTATTTCAAGTGTTGCTTTTTTATCCATCGCAATAATTTTTTTAATCTTCATTTTTGTTTTTAAAGAATCACTTCCGATTTTTAATTTTGGTAAGGACAATAAAGCAAAAACGGAAATAGGAACAACTTCTGATTCTGGTTCAAAACCAGAATCTTACGGTGCTGCACCTACTGAAGATTTAAAACCGGAATCCTATGGTAGTGAACCTACAGAGGAATTGAAGCCTGAAACCTATGGATCAGAGCCAGTAACTCAGGAAGATTTAAAGCCAGAAACTTACGGTTCAGAGCCAGTAACCCAGCAGGACCTAAAACCGGAAACCTATGGTGATGTAAAAGCAGATCCTGCTATTGCATCCTCAGAAGAAAAACCAGAAACGGTTGCGGCAGAAAATGATGGCGCTGATAAAACATGGAATACTTTCTTTACAACAGAATGGGTTCCAGTTTCGGAAAATCCTAGATTTGGTCTTTTAGGGTTGTTGATAGGAACATTAAAAGTTACGATAATAGCCATGCTTATCGCAGGTCCTATAGCAGTATTGGCGGCACTTTATACTTCTTGTTTTGCATCCAAAAGAGCAAAGGAAATTATAAAACCTATTATAGAAATGCTTGCTGCTTTTCCATCAGTGGTTATTGGGTTTTTTGCTTTGATGGTTTTGGCAACTTTTTTCCAAGACGTTTTTGGTTATGATTCAAGATTAAATGCTTTTGTAGGTGGAGTTGCTATGGCATTAGCCGCTATACCAATTATTTATACCATTTCAGAAGATGCACTTTCTGCAATACCTAAAACATTTACTGAAGCAAGTTTAGCATTAGGAGCGAGTAAATGGCAAACGGCTTTTTTCGTGATATTACCGGCAGCTACACCTGGAATCTTCGCTGCCTTACTCTTAGGTATTGGAAGAGTTTTTGGAGAAACCATGATTGCACTTATGGCAACTGGAAATGCGGCCTTATTGTCTGCAAATCCTTTTGAAAGTGTACGAACTTTTGCTGCTACGATTGGAGCTGAAATGGCGGAAACTGTTTTTGGAGAAACTCATTACAGTGTGCTATTTTTTATTGGGTCATTGCTTTTCATTTTTTCTTTTGCATTAAATGCTGTTGCAGAGTTTTATGTTAAAGGTAAATTAATCAAAAAATTTCAAGGTAAATAAATCATGGACACAACTATAAACGAAACAGAAAACTCTTTTTTTGCAAGTAAGAAAAAGGGTTCTGATATAAAAGGAAAATTTATTATTGGGATTACTCAATTAGCGGTTGTTCTAATTATTGCCGTTCTTTTTATTATACTAGGAATTATTGTTTATGAAGGGCGTGAAAAATTTTCATGGGAATTCATCAGTTCATTTCCAACAAATGGAATGACTGAAGGAGGAATATTTCCTGCATTAATAGGAACCTTTATATTGGTAATCGTCATGTCAATTGCTGCGGTGCCTTTCGGGACGATTACAGCGATTTATTTGACGGAATATGCCAAGGAAAATTCAAAATTTGCAGCCGCAGTTCGGTTTTCTGTTAGAACATTGGCCGTTGTACCTTCCATAATATTTGGTCTTTTTGGTCTTGGATTTTTCATCCAATTTGTAGGAGGTGGAGTTGATAAAGCTTTTAATGGGGGAGAACTACATTGGGGGCAACCTAATATTCTCTGGGCAAGTCTTACCATGGCGTTACTTACTTTACCTGTAATTATTGTTTCGGTAGAAGAAGCGTTAAAAACCATTCCCCGTGAATTGCGTGAGGCAAGTTTAGCGTTAGGGGCAACAAAATGGCAAACGATAAAAAATGTGGTACTTCCGGGATCTATTTCTGGTATTATGACAGGGACAATTCTGGCGGTAAGTAGAGGTGCTGGTGAAGTGGCTCCAATTTTATTTACAGGAGCAGCTTATTATTTGGCTACCTTACCAGGCTCTTTGAGTGATCAATTCATGAATTTGGGGTACCATATTTATATCATGGCTACTCAATCTTCGGATGTAGAAAAAACAATGCCAATACAGTTTGCTACAACATTAGTGTTGTTAATCCTTACTTTATCCTTAAACTTAGTTGCAGTAATTATTAGATCTAGAATTAGAAGAAGAGCAAAATAATTTTTGAAATCTACCTAATAAATTATATTTTAGACATAACAAAAAAGACATGAAAGACATAAAAATACAAGTAAATGATTTGTCATTGTACTATGGAGAAAAAAAAGCACTAAAGGAGATTTCAATGCATATTCCGGCTAACAAAGTAACTGCTTTGATTGGACCATCCGGTTGTGGTAAATCTACTTTTCTTAGATGTATTAACAGAATGAATGACCTTATTCCAGATGTTACAATAACGGGAAGTATGCTAGTGGAAGGCGTTGATATTTATAATAAAGATGTCGATGTTGTTAATATCAGAAAAAAAATCGGTATGGTTTTTCAAAAATCCAATCCATTTCCAAAATCCATTTATGAGAACATTACTTATGGCCCCAAAATTAATGGAATAAAAGACAAAACTCAATTGGACGAAATAGTAGAAACTTCATTGAAACAAGCTGCTATTTGGGAAGAAGTAAAAGACAGATTGGGAGATTCAGCTTTAGGTCTTTCGGGAGGACAACAACAACGACTTTGTATTGCAAGAACATTGGCTGTAAGCCCAGATATTATCCTTATGGATGAACCTGCAAGTGCATTGGATCCAATATCTACATCAAAGATAGAAGAGTTAGTTCATGAATTGAAAGAGCAGTACACTATAATTATTGTTACCCATAACATGCAACAAGCAGCCAGAACGAGTGATTATACTGCATTCTTTTACATGGGAGAATTGATCGAAATTGGTAAAACTAATGCTATATTTACTAAACCAGAGCAAAAACAAACCGAAGATTATATCACAGGAAGATTTGGATAAAAAACAGCAAGTTGGAACAAGCTTTTTAGTCTTGTTTTAATTTAGTAATTTATGTAAATCTTTAATTTTAAATAAAAAAATATGGCATCACACTTTGAAATAGAATTAGAAAAACTTAAAAATGTTATCCAGAAAATAGGTGTTTTAGCTGAGGGTCAAGTAGGAGAATCAGTGAATGCTTTACTTTCAGAACCTTTTGCGGAAGGTAAAGAAGTAAAAAAAACAGAAAATAAGATTGATAAATTAGATGTGAAGATTGATGAAATTTGCCAAAGTATTTTTGCTTTGCAACAGCCAGTCGCTTCTGATTTACGCTTTATTATGTCAGCGATGCAAATTAGCAATGAGATAGAAAGAATTGGTGATTTGGCGATAAGCATCATAAAAAAGTCTAAGAATATTAAAGATAAACATGACTTAATTGTTAAGTTTAATATTACGGATATAGCCAGACATGTTGAGGTGATTACTATAAAAACGAATGAATGTTTCTTGACTCGTAATGAAAGTACGATTGGGGAGATTTTCGTTTTGAACAATACCATAAAAAATGAATGTGATGAAGCGATACATAATATCATCAATGAAATGAAGTCAAATTCTAAGACGGTAGTTTCAGGAACAAATCTTGTGATTGTTTTAAAACATTTGGAACGTATTTCTGAACATTGTACAAATATTGCTGAGTATGTTTATTTTATGATTAATGCCAAAATCATCAAACACGAAAAATTTGGAGAGAAAAAATCAGAGGATTAATCCAATACTTGATAATCTTTAAGTTATAGATTTTTTATAAAAACACCCTAATTACATCCTCTCAAAGTATGTAATTAGGGTGTTTTTTGATTGAAAAATAAATTGAATTTATTGATTCTATTCAAAAATCTGAAACAATGCTTTCCAGTCTAATGTAGTATCTAATTGTGGTAATCCTTTGTATGACTTAATTTCGTCAAGGTTTTCTATTTTAAAATCATTTTGCTCCGCATATGGTACTAGTCCTTCTTTTTTTAGTTTTTTTGCGAGATATTCTTGTTCGTATTGGCCGGGAGTAGGAATGAAGAAGGCTTTTTTATCCAGTTTTGCCAAGTCCATAATGGTTGTATATCCTGACCTGCATAATACGGTCTCACTTTCGTTAAAAGTTTGTTCAAGTTGTCTCGTATTCATAAAATTATAATAGGTGACATGGTCAATTTGTTCCTTTATTTGGTCTTTTTCTATAATCCCTTTTATAAAAACCACATTCCCATTATATTTCAATACTTCTGTCTTTAGTTTATCTTCCAGCATGCCACGTTGCGGTTCTGGCCCGGATAAAATAACCATCAAATCATATTTTTTTTGGGTCTCGCGTTTGTGTAATCGACTTAATGGTCCAATGTATCTTGTCACAAAATCAGCCTTTTTTATATGCCCTAATTTGCCTGTCAAATTTGAAGTTCCTTCCAAATCCGGGATCCAACATTCGGCATATTTTTTTATAATGTGTTGGTGTAGCATACTGGTAATCCAAGTGGTATTCCCGGTCATCACATTCAATTGATGCGTCATAAATACCGAAGGCACTTTTTTACTAAATACGCCAAGCCTATTATCAGATAGTACGCCATCAATAGAATACTTCTTAATCCATTTCTTTACTAATTTTTTTTCAGCCCAAATGGCTTCAATCATTTTTGGACAATTTTGTAATAATTTCCATTTGAAATTTTTACCATTTTTGGAATATTCTATTTCGTATGAGGGTAATTCAAGTGTTTTTAAATACGGGAATTCTTTTCGCAATAATTCAAGCGCAATACCATCGGATGCGATTATTGGGATGTAATTATTGTCTTGTAGAGCCTTAATAATAGGAATGCAACGCGTGGCATGTCCCAGACCCCAATTTAATGGAGCAATCAAAATAGTCTTGTTAGTATTCAAATCCATTTGGCGATATAAGTTCGTTATTTAAATTTGAAAGTTACTCATTGAAGTGGTTTTTTATATTTCGAACGTATTACCAAACTATTAATTTATTCTGGTAAATATACTTTACTATTTGTTAAATAGAAAGAGGCTGTTCGTTTTTGAACAGCCTCTTTCTATTTATATTGAATTGGAAAATATTACTCTTGAATATAAGTCTTGTTTCCGTTAGAGTTAATATAATATTTTCCACCTCTAGGACCGGTATATACTTTTTTTCCGTTGTATTCTCCGGTAATTTTATCTGCTACTTTAGGTGCTTTTTCATTGGTTTCTTTAACTTTTGAAGCGGCCTTTTTAGTTGCTATTTTTGCAGAAGAGGTTTCTTTCTTAGCCTTTTCTATTTTTTTATTGGTCTCTGTGACTTTGTTTTTAATGTCTTTTTCTGTTTTAGTAGCTTTCGCTTCACTTTTTACTTTAGTGGCTTTTTCTTTAGCTTCTGTTTCAGTTTTTGCTGCTTTAGATTTCGCATCGCTTTTTACTTTAACTGCTTTGTCTTTAGCATCTGTTTCAGTTTTAGTTGCTTTAGCTTTCGCCATTTTTTCTTGGGCTTCCTTTTTTGCTTTTACACCTTTCTCAGTTTTTGCTTTTGTAATTTTCTTTTCAGCAGCAGTTTCTTGCGCATAAAAGTTTCCAGATAGAATAAATACTAAACAGAATAACACTAATTTTTTCATGATGTTGTTGTTTTAAAGTTTGGATTGTTAAATGAAAATTCAGAATAAATTTAATGATTTTATTCTGAATAATTGAGGTAAATGCTTAAAAATAAGCTCTCAGTTGTATATTTCCTGTGTGGATGGTTTGGCTGGACTCACTTTTTCTTCCTTGGTAATTTAAATTTATATCTAAAAATTGCGTCAGGTTTTTTTGCAACAATAATCTCCAAGTCATATTTTGCCCCGTTTGTAACCCTTCTAGCATCTGGAAACCAACCGAAGAGAATTCATTTCCGGTGAATTTATTCTGATAAAAAGAAATCTCTCCATTCATGGTGAATTTTTTATCACTCGAATAAGAAAATGAAGTTCCAAAACGATTTTGTACTAATTTCTCTAAAACCCCAATCTGATTTTCTTTGTTTTGCAATTCATAAAATAAATCCCAACTGGTGTTTTTGGAGAATAAATAGCTGATTTTTGGAGACAATTGATAGCCGCTAATGCTATAGTTTTTTTCTGTAAAATTTTCAGATTCAATAGCGGTTTGGATTGTTTTTGCAAAAAAATTGAACAACCAACTTTTCTTGTATAAGTTGGTATATTGTAGTTGATGTGAACTATTTTTTGCTTCTTGAGTTCCTATTGATAATAAATTTTTCGTTTGATTTTGCAAATAAGTATAGGTTACGGAATGTTTTTGTTTTCCTCGATTATAAAACAAACTATTTCTGAAACTGGAATTTAGTCCCAGCACATTTTCTTTGGAGGCACTAAAAGGATTTAATTCAAAATTATCGCCTTCACTTTTTATTTTTCGATCAATTATAAAAGAGGTTTGATTATAAAAATAGGACAGTAATTTTTTTAATCCAAGTTCATTTTGCCATTGATTCGGATTTATAGTTACAGACTGTGAGAACTTATTTTGATGTGTTTTTATGTAAATTCGGTTCGGTAAGAATATCCGAATGTATTTTGCCTGATCAATAAATGGAGCGATTTCAAATTCTTGTAACTCTTGAATTCCATTACTATTGTAGTCATTCCAGGTATAAACACCTTGCCCAGCCGCAACTTCAAGATAGGTGAATTCCTGTTGCGGAATACTTCCAGAATTAGTTTCATAAACAGTCGTGCTTTGAATTAATTGATTGAAAAAACGATCTGAATATACTATTCTGGAATTCAATGAGGATTCTTTTTTCTTTGTTATATCAGTAAAATCAAGCACTCTATAATTCACATAAGCGGTTAAATCACTTTTCTTTGTTTGAATTAATTTCGATTTTAAGAAATACGTTTGGGATGCATTTACACGTTGTATGAATCCATTTTGTAAACTATCATTCGCTCTTTTAAAATAGCCTAATTCTACATAAACTTTGGTGCTGTCACCTCGTCCGGTAAAAAAGCCATATTCAGTGAATCTTTGGCTTAAAGCCGAAAACTGATTGGTAGTTTTAAACTTTTCCTGATTGTCTTCTAATCTAAGATGCGTCCCAATCCAGTTTTTATTAAAATGAAATCGAGCTTGAGTTTGGTTTCTATAGAATTTAGAAGCCAATTCAATTCCATCACTTTTTAAGAAACTGCCATGATTTTGAATCGTCCAATTTTTCAGTTGAAATGCTCCGTCAATACTATGTCTGCTTCCCGAAAAGCTTTCCGAGAAATCCAGTTTTTCAAATTGATAGTTTAGCAATCCTTTGCTCTGAGGATTTTTTTTTGGATTTAATTCGAAATGTAGACCAGAGACCAACAAACTTTGATTTCCTATTGCTGCTGTGCTTAAATTCCAATCGCGATCAAATTCAATACTGTAAAGTCGTTCCACAGATTTAAAATTTTTCTGAATAAATTGATAACTGGCAAAAGCATCAACATTCCATTTTTTTGAAAACAAGCGTTGTTTGGCATTTATTTTGGTAGCCAAGCCACGGTTATCGGAATCATTTATTGAAGAGAAAAGATTTTTATCATTGTTGCTAAATCCTATTTCATAATCAAAAGCTGTTTTTTCTGTGGGTTTATATTTTCCTAAAAATGTTGCTACCTGAATTTTTGTTGGAGAAACTAGTTGTATAATCGGCTCATAATTTCCTTGGGGAACAGTATTAATTGGTTGAACAAATTCATAAATCCGACCATTAGCCGATGAGTTTTTTAAGATGTAATTTCCTTTATTTGTTCCCACTAAACTAAACCGAACATTGAAAAGTTCGTCATCTGGATTGTTCGAATATTCGAAAATTGCTGTCGAATTAAGAGTTGTTTTTCGATACAACACTTTGTTATCCGAATAAGAATCCGCATAAGCGGAAGGCGCCGTCATCAAATCGGGGTTGTCACCGGCATTGATTAAAATACGGGCTTGTTCTGGAGAAAGATTTTGTTGTAAAGGTTGGTTTTTCAAATCACTTTCGGAGTATAAATATCCTCCAAAACTCCATTTTTCATTTTCGTGTGAAGCTCCGGCATAGGTGACAAATCGAGAGTAATTTCGATCCGAATATTGGTATTCTATAGCGATTCGCATTTCGGAAGTAATAGTGAAAAGCGGTGTAAAAACAATTTCACCGGCATTATAATCAATGGTGTAATCATTATTTTCACCTCGTTTCAATAAAACCCCGTTCACATAAACCCGTTCTGAGCCTGAAATCACAAGAACATACAATTCACCATTTTGACCTTTTAATTTATAAGGTCCCTGATTGCCTTCCTGACCAACAAAATTGCTTTTGGCATATTGTCCTTTCACTAAAGCTACTGATGCAAAAACATTGGTTTTACTGTCTTCTGTTCCAAAATTGAAGTTAGTGGCAAGTCCCTGTACTTTTTTATTGAAATTAAGGAACTGTGTTTTTTTGTTTTCAAGAAAGACATCGCCGGCCCTAATATTCCATTTGTCACTAAAAAGTTCCATGAAAATATTGTCAAACTGATCTAACTTTTGAGAATAACCTCCATCCTGCAACGGAATATTGCTGTCTTGTAATGAAGCCCTGAGACTCACTTTCTCGGATAGTTTTCCTGTGATTTGTAAATCCAGATTTGAATTTAATACCGTGTTCTGATTGTTGCCAATAGTAACTCCACGCGTGATACTTCCGGAAGTGTTTAATCCGTCAAAAGGGATGTTTTTTTTGACTGGATCCGTTTCAATTTTATATAAATTTCCTGAAGCGGCTTCGTTGCTTACAATTCGGCTTGAATCATAAATATGATATTCTTTGGTTAAAATCTCAGGAAGTTTGAGATAGTGAATCGTTACAGAATCCGATGGTTGAGTGAAATTCTCATTAAAAATCAAGATTGCTTTTTGAAAATTTATTTTATAAAAAACGGTATCAATAGGTTTTTCATTGGCGTCAAGCAGCTTGAAGAAACTTGAATTGATACTTTCATTTTCAAGATGAATAGTGTCTCGGGTAGCGGGGATTTTTTTGGTTTTGTATAACGAGTTAGTTTCCTGGGCTTGCAGTCCGGAAAAACACATCATTAGAAACAAAAACACTACTTTTTTCAACATAGATAGTATAACGTCTATGCATCAAAAGTAGTGTATTCTGTAAAACAATAAGTACAAGTCGAGACTTTACGATGAAAAGATTTTCTAACTTTCTTTCGTTACAACCTGCATGGTCTCGCGACTCACTTGCTTCAATAAAACGGTTTTATTTTCTTCAACAGTTTGTGCTGCTTTATCATTGAAATGTCGAATGGTGTATAAAGTAACATTTTCATCAAAATCAACTTTGAATTTTTTCGAAAGAATGGCGTTCAAATCTTTGAAATTTTCAAATTTGTCCTCAACGCAAACAGAGAAACTAATCGCAGAATTTTGAATCAAATTCACTTTTATTTTAAATTGGTGAAACAAAGCAAAAATTTCGCTGATGTTTTCTTCCATGATAAAAGAGAAATCTATTGACGAAAGCGAAATCAGGAGTTGGTTTCTTTTGACAATAAAACAAGGTAAATAAGGTTCTAAATCGGCACCTTTGGCAACACGAGTTCCCGGTAGCAAAGGATTAATAAACGATTTTACAAACAAAGGAATTTCCTTTTTTTGCAAAGGCTGTAAGGTTTTCGGGTGAATAACCGTAGCGCCATAAAAAGCTAATTCAATTGCTTCACGATATGAAATTTGGTTTAACAAACTTGCATTTTCAAAATATCTAGGATCGGCATTCATAACTCCAGGAACATCTTTCCAGATGGTTACACTTTCCGCATTTAGGCAATAGGCAAAAATAGCGGCAGTATAATCAGAACCTTCACGACCTAAAGTAGTGGTGAAGTTATTTTCGTCAGAACCCAAAAATCCTTGAGTAATGTTTAATATTTTTCTTTTTACGTTTTTGGCAATATTCTTTTGGGTCAATTCCCAATCTACTTCTGCATCTCTATAGGTAGCATCCGTTTTTATAAAATTCCGCACATCTAACCATTGTGTTTTTATTCCCATAAAGCTCATAAAATTGCTCAGGATAGTGGTAGATATCAATTCACCATAACTTACGATTTGATCGTAAACGAAATTATAATTTGGTGATTTATTATGCGCTAAAAAATATTCTAAGTCAGAAAATTGATTGTTTACTGCAGTAAAAACTTCGTGCTTTTCTTCTTCAAACAAATCCATCAGAATTTGATTGTGGTATTTTTTTACCTCTTGAACGGATGAATTTAATTCAGCCGATTTATCAAAATAATTTTTTATAACGGTTTCAAGTGCGTTAGTGGTTTTTCCCATTGCAGAAACAACCAATAATACATCCTCATAACCTACTTTTTGCAAAACGTCATATACGTTTTTTATTCCTTCGGCATCTTTTACAGAAGCACCACCAAATTTGAATACTCTCATACTTTTTAAACAAAAAAATTTGTAATTTTATTTCAATCTATTATCTACAAAATTGTTGATTCCTGCTTCATCCATTTGTGTCACGTACCAATCTCTAAGCACTTTTGCCCCTGATTTTTCATAAAAATCGATAGCTGGAGTGTTCCAGTCCAAAACATGCCAGTCAATTCTTCGAACATTATCTCTTTTGCCTTGTTTAATAATTTCAGAATACAATGCATAGCCTAATCCAGTTCCGCGCATTTTATCTTTTACCACTAAATCTTCCAGATGAATTATTTTCCCTTTCCACGTAGAATAGCGATAATAATACAAAGCGATACCTACAATTTCCGATTCCACTTCGGCAACAAAAACATGAAATAAAGGAGTTGTACCAAAACCATCACGAACTAAATCATCAACCGTGATAAGAACTGCATCAGGCTCTTTTTCAAAGTCTGCTAATTCTTGAATTAGTCCTAAAACCGCTTCCATGTCTTCGGGATTACCTTTTCTAATATTCATATATTCTTATTTTAGATGATTGAATTGCTCAAAATAAAGCATTTTTCATTCATTATTCAACTATTTTATAAGCAAATATACAATAGTGGTAAACTAAGTAAATATTATTCAAATCATTTTCACAAAAAGAGCGATATTTGTGACTTCAAACTAACTACAACGATTTCGTAATGGAAGAACGCAACAGAACACTAGGTGAATTTATCATCGAAAACCAAAATGCTTTTCAATATTCGTCAGGCGAATTATCCCGGATTATCAACTCAATTCGGTTGGCAGCAAAAGTAGTCAACTACAAAGTAAACAAAGCTGGACTAGTAGACATAATTGGTGCCGCAGGAGAACAAAATATACAAGGGGAAGACCAACAAAAACTCGATGTATATGCTAACGACATTTTTATTCAAACTTTAATCAATCGTGAAATTGTATGTGGAATCGCTTCAGAAGAAAATGATGACTTTATTACAGTGGAAGGAAGTGACAAGAGCCACAACAATAAATATGTGGTTTTGATGGATCCGCTAGATGGATCTTCTAATATTGATGTAAATGTTTCTGTAGGAACAATATTCTCTGTATACAGACGCGTTACACCAATAGGTACTCCGGTAACAATCGAAGATTTTTTGCAGTCTGGAACGAATCAGGTAGCTGCGGGTTATGTGATTTACGGTACATCAACAATGCTGGTTTATACTACAGGGCATGGTGTCAATGGATTTACATTAAATCCGGCAATTGGAACTTTTTATTTATCGCATCCCAACATGCAGTTTTCTAAGGATGGAAATATTTATTCCATCAATGAAGGAAACTATGTTCATTTTCCACAAGGAGTAAAAGACTATATTAAATATTGCCAACTCGAAGAGGAAGACAGACCTTATACTTCGCGTTACATAGGAAGTTTAGTTTCGGATATTCATAGAAATATGATTAAAGGCGGAATTTATATTTATCCAACAAGTTCTAAAGCTCCAAAAGGAAAATTACGTTTGTTGTATGAATGTAATCCAATGGCATTCATTGTAGAGCAAGCGGGCGGTAAAGCCTCTGATGGTTTTGGAAGTATAATGGAAATTGTGCCTACTGAATTACACCAACGCGTTCCTTTTTTCTGCGGAAGTTATAATATGGTAGAGAAGGCCGAAGATTTTATGCACAAAGCAAAATTGAGCAAGTACTAAAAAACAACTATAAAAAAGCTCCCGATTTGGGAGCTTTTTTATGATTTTATTATTTATGCATATTTTGCATTTCGAAAAGGAAAGTATCTAAATCTACTTTTTTATCTACTAATGATAATGCTTTAGATATAATATAATTTACGTTATCGGCATTAAAGCCTAATGCTACTCCAATTTTTCCTAACAATAATTCTTGTTTATCTCCTAAATGATGATCAACATGAACCATTCTGGCTAAATCATACAAACGTTCCAATCTTTGCTCATGTAAATAAGGAGCATTAATAGGATATTTTAATGGGTTTTCTAAAATTTCGGTATATTCTTCTGGAGAAATTTCTAGTCTAATGGCCAGTTTGTCTAAAAATAATTTTTCTTCTGGAACAAACTTTTCATCGGCAAGTGCTACACGAACTATGGCTGAAAAATGACCTTTATTTCTTTGTTTGAATTCGCTATCAAATAAATCTGAAAATGACATAATTATTAATTTTTTATCTTACAAAGATAAATCTATTTTTAAATTATTGATTTTAATTTTATTTAAAATTATGATTTGTTAATCAAAGTATTTTAAATCCTTTTTTAAGGAATGATTTATATTTTGAAATCAATCATTTTCAAAATTAATCGTAAGTTTACAACCCCATATCAATTTAATAAATAACCTATGTCAGATTTTTGGATTTACTTTCAAATAGGATTAAAACACGTTTTGGATATTCATGCTTATGACCATGTTTTGTTTTTAATAGCATTAGCCGTTCCTTTCTCTTTCAAGGATTGGCAGCGAATAGTACTCTTGATAACACTGTTTACAATTGGACATACGTTGGCTTTAGTACTTTCCGTTTTTGGAATAATTGCCATAAAAGTGAATGTTGTTGAGTTGTTAATACCAATAACGATATTAATAACGGCACTATTTAATCTTTTTACGGCTGGTAAATCCAGTAAAAAAGAAAGTATAAATTTGGTGTTTTTTATAACACTTTTCTTTGGGATTATTCATGGTTTGGGTTTTTCAAACTATTTTAAATCAATTCTGGGAGGAAGTGCAACCTCTAAATTATTGCCTTTGGGTGAATTTGCCTTGGGGATAGAAGCAGCTCAGATTATTGTAGTTTTTGTTGTTTTGGTATTGTCCTATATTGTTCAAACGGTTTTTAGATTCTCTAAACGCGATTGGACTTTGGTGATGTCAGCATTTATAATAGGGGTAGTCTTGCCAATGATTATTGAAAATGAAATCTGGATTAGATAAAAAATAATGGAATCAAAAAAATTGAATAAGTACGATAAAGCGTATCTTAGGATTGCCACTGAATGGGGACTTTTGTCTTATTGTAAAAGAAAACAAGTAGGTGCTATCATTGTAAGAGACCGAATGATTATTTCTGATGGTTACAACGGAACGCCAACTGGATTTGAAAACTGTTGTGAAGATGAAGAAGGGTTAACGCGTTGGGATGTGTTGCACGCTGAGGCGAATGCTATTCTCAAAGTGGCGCGATCAACACAGTCTTGCGAAGGGGCTACGTTATACATTACACTTTCGCCTTGTAAAGAATGCAGTAAATTAATCCATCAATCAGGGATAAAAAGAGTAGTGTATCACAATGGATACCGCGATGACTCGGGAATTCAGTTTTTGATAAAAGCGGGAGTAGAAGTAGAGCATATTCCAGTATTAGAAGAATAAAATGAAAATCGACAATAAATACCTGCCTATAATTATTAGTGTGGCTCTTGGTCTAGGAGTTGTTGTGGGCGGTTTATTGAATGCTCCAAATCAAAGCCCATTTTTTGCTAAAAATAATTCGAAGAATAAACTCAATAAACTGATTGATTTTATTGATAACGAATATGTCGATAATGTCAATACGGATTCTATTGTAAATCTGACAGTTGATAATATTCTGGCAAAATTAGATCCGCATTCTGTATATATTCCACCAAGTGAGCAGGCTGAAGTTGTTGAAAGCATGAAAGGAGATTTTGTTGGTATAGGCGTCAATTTCTATATGTACAATGATTCAGTGGCGATAATAAAACCAGTTGAAAATGGCCCTTCGGCAAAAGCTGGAATAAAAGCGGGCGACCGAATTTTGTATGCCGATAAAACCAAATTATTTGGACGTAAATTACCTAATGACAGTTTGTTTTCTAAACTAAAAGGCACTGTGGGTTCTGAAATTGAACTTACCGTTTACAGAAAATCAGAACGTAAAAAGATTAAATTAAAAGTAAAGCGAGATATTATTCCTTTAAAAAGTGTCGATATTTCCATGCTTTTGAAAAATGATACCGGTTATATAAAAATAAATCGTTTTGCCGAAACCACTTACGGCGAGTTTAAAAGAGGTTTGGATGCATTAAAAAAGCAAGGAGCCAAATCATTAATTATCGATCTTCGGGATAATGGTGGCGGTTATATGGAAGAAGCCATTGCAATTGCCGATGAATTACTAAAAGACAAGCAACTAATTGTTTTTACCAAAAATAAAAAAGGGAATATAGATAAAACTTTTGCAACTGAAAGAGGAAGTTTCGAAAGCGGAAATGTGTTTGTTTTAATTAATGAAAATAGTGCGTCTGCAAGTGAAATTCTGGCGGGAGCAATACAAGATAATGACAGAGGGACAATCGTAGGCCGACGTTCTTTTGGCAAAGGATTGGTACAACGCGAAATGGATTTTGATGATGGCTCAGCTGTTCGATTGACTATCGCTAGATACTATACTCCAACCGGTCGTTCGATTCAAAAGCCCTATTCCAAAGGGAATGAGGCGTATTTTAAAGAATCAGACACTCGTTTTGTAAATGGGGAATTGTATGAAAAAGACAGTATAAAAGTTTCGAATGCTTTAAAATTTAAAACCAAAAAAGGTAAAATTGTTTACGGTGGCGGCGGAATTGTTCCTGATGTTTTTGTACCACTTGAAGTAGAACATGGAAATGAAAGCACGGCTTATTTGTTGCAATCGGGTGTTGTTGGGCACTTTGTATTCGAACAATTAGACAAAAATAGAAATGCATTCAATGGATTGAATTTCCAGCAATTTCTAACTAAAATGAATGAAACCGATAAGTATTTTGATTCTTTCCAAAAGTATATTTTCGAAAACGGATTGGATCTGAAATTTGGAAAAAGCAAGTCGTTAGTAAAACGTTATGTAGCTGCAGAATTCGCCAGACAATTGTATGGTGAAAAGTATTATTATGAAATTGTATTGAAAGAAGATGCAATGATTAAAGCGGTTTTAAAGAATCAATAGTAAAGAATTGACCCTATTTTTACACAGATTAAATTTATAAAATGACAGCTAATTTTCACTGTCCCAATCTTTTCTATAACGAATGAGTTCTTTGTCTATAATGTCTTTGGATGTGTTCAATAGATAGGTTGCATCTTCAGAATAAATAGGAGGGAAGAAAGTTATTTTAATCTCGGTGGTAGGTTTTCCAAAACATTTTAAAAAATGTGGAATAAAAGTGTCGTTCCCAATGAAGGCATCCGTTTTTTCTTTATAATCAATAGCAATTGGTATTACTGCAGATTCTATTTTAGTAGCCATGACAAATGAGCCATAATTGAAAGCTACAGTTGTAGGCAAATCATGAGTTGTACCTTCGGGAAAATTTATGATTGAGTATCCTTTGCTCAGCACTTCTCGAATATTTTCGGCAGTATTTTGTCTGCTTTTCGAACACTTTCTGTCCACAAATAACACCCCTGATATTTTACAGATGTATCCAATAAGTGGCCATGAAGCAACTTCTATTTTTCCAACAGGATAAGCATGGATTAAATTTACAATTACGATTGGGTCAAAATAAGACCGATGATTGGCTACAATTAATCCTTGTGCTGTGGGTTTTTCGCCATAAAAAATGGTGCGTATGCCTAAAATTGCATTGGATACTTTTATTAGAAAATCGCGTAATACGAGTGCTTTTTTAGAATTAGTTTCTTCACTCCTAAAGAAACTCATGAAATAGAAAATAATCGAGAAAAAGGAAATGAATACTATAAAAACGATGAGTCTTGTGAAGCTCAATAAAAGTGATAACATAAAAGTAGATTAATGAAAGTGTAAACCTAGCATTATTTTTCTAGAGATTTTTCACAATGAAATTCTATTTATCTTATACTATCATGACAATGCGTTTGTACGCCACCATTCCATAAAGTAAGAATATCAGTGGCAACGGCAGCGCCGCTTCCGGCAGCAATGGCCAGTTGGCTTCTCCACCCCGCTAAAGTTCCTATTGCATAAATCCCGTCAGTAACTTTGTGGTCACTATTTTTGAGTTGGATTCTTTGTTTTTCAGGAAGTGCTTTTTGGTGTGGTTCTACATAATGCATTAATCCATCTATTGCAAAAGTGTTTGCAGACCCAATGCCTATGACGATTATTTTAGTTTTGTAAGCGCTCTTGTTTGTAGTTACGGTGAATTCAGGAAAAATGCCTTCAATTTTTAGCATTTTTTCATTCGGAATTTGTGTAATGTGTGGATAGGTTTCTGAAAGATGTTGAATGCTTTCCGTTAATAATTCGGAACCTAATTTGCCTGGAATTATTCCGTAGGCATTATTAAACAATGCGTCTTGAAGTGCCGATGCTTTTTGATGGGTGAAAATACCAATTTTTTTATCAATGGCAAAGGGTTTGTTTTTTGCAGAACCCAATACAAGTGCACATGACATTCCGGAAACGCCACCGCCAATAATTAGAACATCAAGCATGTTAGAACTTATCGTTTGATTTTTCTTCTATTTTTTTTGACATTCTAAAGATAAGAAGAATCAAAACAGCACAAAAAGAGGCTGCAATCCCAATAAAAGCGACAACGCTGTCTCCTTTAAATGGATTTCTGAAATCAAGCAAAGTAACATTAAATATGATTAAAGCTATTGCTAAAAACACCAGTATGTTAGTAAAGATTTTCATGATATTTTTTTGTTTTTAATATAAAAAAAATGAGGTTTTGAACTATTTCTTTTAGAAATTCAAGACTCAAATAAAATCAAATTATTTATATTATTGCGTTATGGTGTAAATTTATGTAAATTTATTTTAGACAAACAAATCTTTAACATTCGCAGCGAATAATTTAACAGCAATCGCAAGAAGTACCACTCCAAAAGTCTTGCGGATGACTCCAAGCCCATTTTCTCCTAACATTCGTTCGATTTTTGCGGATGATTTTAGAACGATATAAACCAGAATAATATTTAGAATAATAGCAACAATAATATTGACCGTTTGAAATTCAGCTTTCAAGGATAATAAAGTTGTCATGGTTCCTGCGCCTGCAACTAGCGGGAATGCAATAGGAACAATTGAAGCGGAACTGGCGGCCTCATCACGATACAATCGAATGCCTAAAATCATTTCCAATGCTAAAAAAAACAAGACAAAAGATCCCGCTACAGCAAAAGAATGAACGTCAATTCCAATCAAATTTAAAAATTCTTCCCCTATAAAAAGAAAAACAATCATAATTGCTCCAGAAGCCAACGATGCTTTTTCGGATTCAATATGGCCAAATTTTGCTCTTAAATCGATGATAATAGGAATAGTACCGATGATGTCAATTACTGCAAAAAGAACCATACTTACGGTAACAATTTCTCTGATGTCAAATCCTATCATAGCTTTTTTTATTTACAAAGTTAAACTTTTCGTCCTATTATTGGATAAAATAGAGGGGTATTGCAATTTTTTCAAGCTATTTTTTAAGGTTGTAAAAAACAATACTTTTTTCAATGGATGTTTTATGTAAATCACTTAATTTTAGTTTGTTATTGGTAATTTAACAATCCGTTTGACTGGAAAGTTAAAGTTGGTTTTTATCTAAAAAAATACAATTTACTTTGACTATCTTTGCGCTTTATAATCACAGTACCAAAAAATAATGTTTCAATTAGGAAAAACCATCGTCTCAGAAGACATACTCAAAAAAGATTTTGTTTGCAATTTATCAGCTTGTAAAGGGGCTTGTTGTGTAGATGGCGATGCCGGGGCTCCATTGAGCGTTGAGGAAACGAAGATATTAGAAGCAATTTATCCTAAAGTAAAACCGTTTCTTCGGAAACAAGGAATTGCCGCAATTGAAGCGCAAGGAACTTGGGTAACAGGAACGGATGGTGATCTTGAAACACCACTAATTGACAATAAAGATTGTGCTTATGTGATGTTTGACGGTAAAACAGCACTTTGTGGTATCGAGCAAGCGTACAATCAGGGGATAATTGACTGGAAAAAACCAGTTTCTTGCCATCTATATCCTATTCGTGTGAAAGATTTTACCGAGTTTGCCGCGGTCAATTATGACAAGTGGGATATTTGTGACGCGGCCTGTTCTTTAGGTCAGGAACTTGAAGTTCCTGTTTACAAATTCGTTAAAGAAGCATTGGTTAGAAAGTTTGGAGAAGACTGGTATGCAGAGCTTGAAAAAGTGGCTCTGGACATGAAAAAATAAATCCAAAAAAAATTAAATTTTTCTTGTTTCCTGTTTTTAAAATCCTATATTTTACGGTGTTTCATGTTCTTTTTGTATTTTTAAAATTCTGATTTACAGTTTTTTATATTTTAAGTAAAAGATGTCCTGATTTTTCCCTTTGTTAAAAACTAACTGCTTTTGTGGATAAGTTTGGCTTTTAATTTCGGCAATATTTCACAATCTTTGTAATCCACGAAATACATAAAATTTCGTTAAATTTTCAAAAAAATAAACAATTATAATGGCGCAAGTTGAACCAATTTTACAAGAAAATAAAAATCGTTTCGTGATTTTTCCTATCAAACACCATGATATTTGGGAATTTTATAAAAGTATGGAGGCCAGTTTCTGGACTGCTGAAGAAATTGATTTGTCACAGGATTTAAATGACTGGAATAACAAACTTTCGGACGATGAACGTTATTTTGTAAAACACATTCTTGCTTTTTTTGCTGCTTCTGACGGGATTGTAAACGAGAATCTAGCGGAGAATTTTGTCAACGAAGTACAATATGCTGAAGCAAAATTCTTTTATGGTTTTCAAATCATGATGGAAAACATTCACAGCGAAACGTATTCTTTACTGATTGATACCTATGTAAAGGATGAAGCGGAGAAAGATGAATTGTTCAATGCTTTAGAAGTTTTTCCGGCGATTAAGAAAAAAGCAGACTGGGCTTTGCAATGGATTGAATCCGATTCGTTTGCGGAGCGATTGATCGCTTTTGCAGCCGTGGAAGGAATTTTCTTTTCGGGAGCATTTTGTTCTATTTATTGGTTGAAAAAACGGGGATTAATGCCAGGATTGACATTTTCTAACGAATTGATTTCTCGTGATGAAGGCGTTCATTGTGATTTTGCGGTGCATTTACACAACCACCACTTGGTTAATAAAGTTCCAAAAGAAAGAATTAGAAGTATTATTGTTGATGCTTTGAATATTGAAAGAGAATTTATCACCGAATCACTTCCTGTGAGTTTAATAGGAATGAATGCGGTATTGATGACGCAATATTTAGAATTTGTTGCAGACAGACTATTAGTGGAATTAGGTTGCGAGAGAGAATACAATACTTCAAATCCTTTTGATTTTATGGATATGATTTCGCTTCAAGGGAAAACAAATTTCTTTGAAAAGAAAGTGGCCGAATATCAAAAAGCAGGTGTTATGAATACAGATGAAGATGCTCAGAAAATTAGTTTTGATGCTGATTTTTAGAAAGTAGTTATCGCATCAGCGGGTTTTTAGCCCCGATGGAAGGGAATATCCTTTCTAGTCCTGAACTTGTTTCAGGATCCTGAAACAAGTTCAGGACTAGAAAGATTGGAATGACAGCGGGATTAGCTTCCCAAAAAAATGAAACAAATACTCAAAAACGGGAAAGGGATTTTCTGTTTTTTAAAACAATTAAGCGTATGTATGTAGTTAAAAGAGATGGCCATAAAGAGCCGGTAATGTTCGACAAAATCACAGATAGAATTAAAAAACTATGTTATGGCTTGAATGATTTGGTTGATGCCGTAAAAGTGGCAATGCGCGTAATTGAAGGACTTTATGATGGTGTTTCGACATCTGAATTGGATAATCTTGCTGCCGAAACTGCTGCGTCAATGACTATTGCGCATCCTGATTATGCTCAATTAGCCGCTCGTATTGCAATCTCAAATTTACATTCGAATACAAAAAAATCCTTCTCGGAAACGATGAATGATATGTTCAATTATGTAAATCCAAGAAACGGTCAATATGCTCCGTTACTTTCTGAGGAAGTACATAAAGTAATTATGGACAATGCGGAGTTTCTTGACTCACATATTATATACAACAGAGATTTCAACTACGATTATTTTGGTTTTAAAACCTTGGAACGATCGTATTTGCTAAAAATAAACGGTAAAATCGTAGAGCGTCCGCAACACATGTTGATGCGTGTGTCTGTTGGGATTCACTTGGACGATTTGAAATCGGTGATAGAAACCTACGACTTAATGTCGAAAAAGTTCTTTACGCATGCAACGCCAACGTTGTTTAACGCCGGAACGCCAAAACCTCAGATGTCTTCTTGTTTCCTTTTGGCCATGCAAGACGATAGTATTGACGGGATTTATGATACGTTGAAACAAACGGCCAAAATCTCCCAATCAGCAGGTGGTGTTGGACTTTCTATTCATAATGTAAGAGCTACAGGTTCTTACATCCGTGGGACAAACGGAACGTCAAACGGAATTGTTCCGATGTTGCGTGTTTTCAATGATACCGCTCGTTATGTGGATCAAGGTGGAGGAAAACGTAAAGGTAGTTTTGCTATTTATATCGAAACTTGGCATGCGGATATCTTTGAATTCCTAGACTTGAAAAAGAATACCGGAAAAGAAGAAATGCGTGCAAGAGATTTGTTTTTTGCAATGTGGACTTCAGATTTGTTCATGAAAAGGGTACAGGAAGACAGTTATTGGACGTTGATGTGTCCTAATGAATGTCCGGGATTGTATGATGTGTATGGCGAAGAATTTGAGGCGATGTACATTGATTACGAGAAACGTGGAAAAGGTAGAAAAACCATCAAAGCGCATGAATTGTGGGAGAAAATTCTAGAATCGCAAATCGAAACTGGAACGCCTTACATGTTGTATAAAGATGCAGCCAACAGAAAATCAAACCAAAAAAATCTAGGTACTATTCGTTCTTCGAATTTGTGTACCGAGATTATGGAATACACTTCGAAAGATGAAATTGCGGTTTGTAACCTGGCTTCACTTTCGTTGCCCATGTTTGTGGAAAACAAAAAATTCAATCATGATTTGTTGTACACCGTTACCAAACGCGTGACCAGAAACTTGAATAAAGTTATTGACAGAAATTATTATCCGGTAATAGAAGCGGAAAACTCGAATATGCGTCACCGACCAGTTGGTCTTGGTGTGCAAGGATTGGCCGATGCTTTCATCATGTTGCGTTTGCCATTTACGAGTGACGAAGCGAAGAAACTGAACCAAGAAATTTTCGAAACTTTATATTTTGCAGCCGTTACCGCTTCAATGGAAATGGCCAAAGAGGAAGGACCTTATTCTACTTTCGAAGGTTCGCCAATGTCACAAGGAGAATTCCAGTACAATTTGTGGGGAATGAAAGATGAGGAATTATCCGGTCGTTGGGACTGGGCATCCTTGCGAAAAGAAGTAATGGAACACGGGGTGAGAAACTCCTTGTTAGTAGCGCCAATGCCAACTGCTTCGACTTCTCAAATCTTGGGGAACAACGAAGCATTCGAACCCTATACGTCTAATATTTACACCAGAAGAGTACTTTCGGGAGAATTTATTGTGGTGAACAAACACTTGTTACACGATTTAGTGGAACGTGGTTTGTGGAACGAAACATTGAAACAAGAATTAATGCGAAATAACGGTTCGGTTCAAGACCTGAACATTCCGCAAGATTTGAAAGAATTGTACAAAACAGTTTGGGAAATGTCCATGAAAGACATTATCGACATGTCACGTCAACGGGGTTATTTTGTGGATCAATCACAATCGTTGAACTTATTTATGCAAAATGCCAATTATTCTAAATTGACATCGATGCATTTCTACGCTTGGCAATCCGGATTGAAAACGGGAATGTATTATTTAAGAACAAAAGCTGCGGTGGATGCGATTAAATTTACATTGAACAACGACAAGAAAGTGGAACCGATAGAAATTAAAGAGCAGCCTATCGCTGTTCCTGTAGTTGCGGAACAAGTAGAGATGACTACCGAAGAATACAGAGCAATGATCGAATTGTCTAAAAATGCAGGTCCAGACGATTGTGAAATGTGTGGGAGTTAATAAAAAAATGAAATGATAAAGGCCTCTTAATGGAGGCCTTTTATAAGAATACTAACTTTAAATCGAGCGCTGAGGTAAAGAAAAAAACTAATACGCATAAAAAAAGGGACATCTGTGATATCCCTAACTTGTAAAACTTAATCATTTTGGTTCCGAGGCCTAAATATTAAATTAAGATATAAGACAATGAGATTACCTCATCCGCTTATTTTATATATCAAAAGTATATAAATAGTACTGTCTTTCCAAGTTAAATATACACAGAATTTAATTTTTTATCTAAACTCCAGTAAAGCAAAGGCTTGGAGTAAAATGAATTTTAAGAAAATTCTTAACAACAAAAAAAGACAATATGGTAAATTTAAGCATTTACAGATTTACACTTGTAAATAAAGTAAAAGAACAACAAGTTTTAAGTTTTTACAATGAAGAAGAAGACTTGTTAGAAACAATGAATGACTTTTGTAGTCATATACACAGAAATGTTAAATCTTACACTGATGTTCAAGGTAAGTATAGAACCTTTTCACTTGCAAATAATCAACTTAAAGATGTTGAGAAAAGGATAATCACAGGCTATTTTGATTCTGGATATACTGGGGAATATGGGCAAATAAAGGACGGGAAAACTTCTAATCTCAAATATGACATTTTAAAAGGGGATTTATTTAGTAAAGATTTTTTCTATCTAATTCATGTTCCTAAAAATTCAAAATTTGGGTTTTTTATTTTTCAGAAAAAAGAGAATCATGGTGTGAAAGTAATATTTGAAAATGCTTTCAATTCTTTTATAAGATTGAAAGGAGTTTCAAATTATTTTCTTCAATTAAAACAGGCGCCAGCGAGATATCTGATTAATAATTTTTTAAAATTTGGAAAGCTAAAAGAATTTAGATTAATTGATGGTACAATTTCTACTATAGAAACATTAGCTGTAAATTTAGGTAGAGAGGAACGTGTAATAAAGTTGAATAGTTCAATAAATAATCAAAGTGTAAAAAATGTTTTGGTTGAATTGTTTGATAATTTTTCATCCCAAGATAAAATACCTTTTATGAATCAAGGTGCTTATGATGAGATAAGTTTTGTGATTGGCCATAATGGTGTTTCGAAAACCTTTTACATTAAAGATAAGGAGAAAATTAGGACCAGCTTTAATGTTACTTCAATGCTTGAATTTGAGGACGGAGAGGCCACATTCGAATCACTAATAAGGATTTCTTTAGAATTAATAAATTCAGCAGCTTAGCTTCTGATTTTTTATTGTTAACGGAGTATTTGAGTTTTCAAGTACTCCCTTTTTTATTTATATTCATCTATATTTTGATTAATAATATAAGAATAATTCACTATATTTGAGATAGTAATCATTTTTTATATTAACTACTATGGAAAATAAAAAATTTACTGTTACAGATGATTTATTAGCTTCCAAAAGCCAGCGTCTCCTGAATTTCCTTATCGATTTCCTGATTATATATATTATTGAGATTAGCATTGGCACTACCATAACTATAATTGGAGATTTGACCCATAGTTATGCTGCCTCGAATTGGGTTAAAGCATTGAGTCCAATTGAAAATTTCTTTTTTGGACTTATTATCCTGTTTTTTTACTACGGACTTACTGAAATGTATTTCTCGAGAACCTTCGCAAAGTATTTTACGGAAACACTAGTTGTAAAGCACGATGGTTCAAAACCTAATATGAAAAGTGTAATGATACGAACCGTATCCAGATTAATCCCTTTCGAGCCTTTTTCTTTTTTAGCCGGTGATTCGCGAGGATGGCACGATACTTTATCCGTTACGTATGTAGTCAAAAAGCATGAGTTTATTGCGAGAAAGAAATTGCTTGATCCATCCGGTGAAATTGTAATTTAAGGATAGTTTCCCTTAAAAAGAAAACCCAATAGATTTTTAAATCTACTGGGTTTTTTCAATTGGAATTATAATGTCACTATCTTATTTACAGCAATTCTCATCTCTTGAGCTGCGGCCACCATTTCGATTAAAGCTTTTTTGGTTTCGTCCCAATGACGGGTTTTTAAACCGCAATCCGGATTGACCCAAAGCTGGTCTACAGGAATCACCGCCGACGCTTTTTCTAATAATTTAACCATCTCGGAACTAGAAGGAACGCGAGGCGAGTGGATGTCATATACTCCAGGTCCTATTTCGTTTGGATAATTGAAATCGGCAAAAGCATCCAGTAATTCCATTTGCGAACGCGAACATTCTATGGTGATTACATCGGCATCCATATCAGCAATATTTTGGATGATATCGTTGAATTCGCTGTAACACATGTGCGTGTGAATTTGCGTGTCATCTTTTACGCCACTGGCCGAAATTCTAAACGCTTTTACTGCCCAATCTAAATAGGTTGCCCATTCTTCTTTGCGTAATGGCAATCCTTCTCGAATAGCAGGTTCATCAATTTGAATAATCTTAATTCCTGCGTTTTCTAAATCAATAACTTCATCTCTAATCGCCAGTGCAATTTGAGTACAGGTTTCAGAACGTGCTTGATCGTTACGGACAAATGACCATTGCAAAATAGTTACGGGACCAGTTAGCATTCCTTTTACCCATTTTGGCGTAAGCGACTGTGCAAAAGCCGACCATTTCACAGTCATTGGATTTGGGCGCGATACATCACCATAAATAACAGGAGGTTTCACGCAACGGCTGCCGTAACTTTGTACCCAACCGTTTTTGGTAAACGTAAATCCGTCGAGTTGTTCCCCAAAATATTCCACCATATCGTTGCGTTCAAATTCTCCGTGAACCAATACATCAATACCAGTTTCTTCTTGAAAACGAATCGTTTCTTCGGTTTCTTTTTGGAGTAAATCATCATATTGTTGTTGGTTTAATTCGCCTTTTTTGAACTTGGCTCTCCAGCTGCGCACTTCGGTAGTTTGCGGAAAAGAACCAATAGTTGTAGTTGGGAATAAAGGAAGATTTAATACGTCTATTTGTTTTTTTCTTCGAATGGAAAACGGATTTTGTCTTTGATCATCACCACTTGTAATGCTGGCAACCCGATTTTTCACCGCATCATTATGGATTAATTTAGATGTTTTTCGGTTTTCGTTGGCGATAGTGTTTTCTTGAAATAGAACTGATTCATGTTGAGTTATCTCATTTAAAGCAAAACTTTGAAGCAGTACTACTTCATCGATTTTTTGTTTGGCGAAAGCCAGCCATTGTTTGATTTCGGGAGTTAGTGTTGTGTCATTAGTCTCTAATTCTAAATCACATGGCGAGTGAATCAGAGAGCACGATGGCGCAATTAGGATTCTGTTTTCGCCAAGTGCATCAGCCGCTTTCTGAATAAGGGCTAAAGATTTTTTGAAATCATTTTTCCAAATATTTCTTCCATCTACAACCCCAAGCGAAAGACTTACGGTACTAGATAATTGTCCTGATTCCAGAATATCATCCAATTGGGAATGACAACGCACCAAATCCAAATGTAAAGTATGAACGGGCAAGGCAAGAACAGTTTCAAGATTTTCGCCAAAGCAATCAAAATAATTAGCAAGAATTAATTTGATTTTAGGGAAGCGTTTGTTGATTTCGTTGTAAACATAGGTTATGGCATTTCTTTCTTTATCAGTTAAATTCAAAGCCAAAAATGGTTCGTCAAATTGAATCCATTCTACTTTTTGATCCTCTAATTTTTGAATAATTTCAAAATATACCGGAAGCAATTTATCAACAAGGTCAATTCTATGGAAACCTTCTTCCTTTTCTTTTCCAAGGAGTAAATACGTTACAGGTCCTATAAGAACTGGTTTTGTTTTAATTCCTAAAGCGCTGGCTTCTTTGAATTCATCGATTATTTTTTCGGAGAATAATTTAAATTCTTGATCTTTTGTAAATTCCGGTACGATATAATGGTAATTGGTATCAAACCATTTTGTCATTTCCATGGCAACCACATCTTGTCCGTCTTTTTGCGAACCTCTGGCCATGGCAAAATACAAATCGATAGTGGAGTTTGTTTTGGCTAATTCTTGATAACGTTTTGGAATAACACCCAATGTAAGCGATAAATCCAGTACCTGATCGTAAAATGAAAAGTCGTTTGAAGGGATTAAATCGATTCCGGCCTCGGCTTGTAATTTCCAGTTTTCCTTGCGGATAGTTGCGCCTACAGTTAAAAGTTCTTCTGCGGAAATTTTTCCTGCCCAATACGATTCACAGGCTTTTTTTAATTCTCTGTTGCTACCAATTCTTGGATAACCTAGATTATTTGTTTTCATTATTTACAGTATTTTTTACTGGGCAAAGTTATTGTATTGGATATTTAAACTTAAATTAGCTTGTTATTTCAGTGAATAAAAGTATTATATGTATGTATGGTAGGTTTTAGTACTGAATGAAACTTTAAAAATGATTTTTAACAGTAAAAAATACTATGGAAAATATTGACAACATTGATTTACAAATCTTAAAACACCTGCAAGAAAACTCGAATATCAATACTAAAGAGCTAGCAAGTAAATTATTTCTGACGGTTACACCAGTTTATGAACGTATAAAAAGACTGGAACGAGATGGCTATATTATGAAATATGTTGCCTTGCTAGATAAGAAAAAATTAAATCTTGGAATGACCGTTTTCTGTAATGTTCGGCTAAAGGAACATGCTAAAAATGTGGGGAGTAATTTTGTAAAAGATATTGTTGCTCTTCCTGAAATTATAGAATGCTACAATATAGCAGGAGATTATGATTTTATGCTGAAAATTTTGGTGGAAGATATGTCCAGTTATCAAGATTTTGTAATGAATAAATTATCAACTATTGAGAATATCGGGAATACTCAAAGTGTTTTTGTGATGGGAGAAATCAAGCATAGTACCGCATTATCCATTTGATTATTTACATTTTTGATTTGTCTTTCTGTATCTTTGAAACCAAAAGCTAAAAACAAATCATGAACTGGGAACAACTTTTATCATTAAGAAGACAAGGCGACAAAGGCAAAAGATTACGTGTAGAACAAGACGATACCCGTTTGGGTTTTGAAGTTGATTATGACCGTATAATCTTCTCGTCCGCTTTTAGAAGTTTACAGGATAAAACACAAGTTATTCCCTTGTCAAAAACTGATTTTGTGCATACCAGATTGACCCACAGTTTGGAAGTTTCGGTTGTTGGTCGTTCTTTAGGGCGATTGGTTGGTAAAAAAATCATAGAAAAATATCCACATTTGAAAGAGGTTCATGGGTATCACATGAATGATTTTGGTGCTATTGTTGCCGCAGCATCATTGGCTCATGATATTGGGAATCCACCTTTTGGGCATTCCGGTGAAAAGGCGATTGGAGAATATTTTTCCATTGGTAAAGGACAGCAATATAAAGACCAACTTACCGCAAAAGAATGGCAGGATTTAATTGATTTTGAAGGCAATGCCAATGGATTTTCGGTTCTTACGGCCAGTCGTCCCGGAATAGAAGGCGGACTTAGAATTTCGTATGCCACTCTTGGTGCTTTTATGAAATATCCAAAGGAAAGTTTGCCAAAAAAACCAACCGCAGCTATTGCCGATAAAAAATACGGTTTCTTTCAAACTGACAAAGCCTTTTTTCAAGATGTGGCTTCTGATATGGGTTTGATTCCAAATAAATCAGGAGATAATATAGGTTTCGAAAGACATCCTTTGGCGTACCTTGTAGAAGCGGCAGACGATATTTGTTATACCATTATTGATTTTGAAGACGGAATTAATTTAGGTTTGGTTTCCGAAGATTTTGCTTTGGAATATTTGATAAAATTGGTAAAAGATAGCATTGATACTTCCAAATATAAGACTTTAGAAACCAAAGAAGACAGGATTAGCTATTTACGCGCTTTGGCAATTGGTAGTTTAATCAATGATGCGGTCAAAGTTTTTATCGAAAATGAAGCGTTAATTCTGGAAGGGAAATTCCCTTTTGCAATTATGGATAAAAGCAAGTACAAAGCACAAATGGATGATATTATAAAAATTAGTGTCAAAAATATTTACCAAAGCCGAGAAGTCATAGAAAAAGAAATCGTCGGTTACCAGATTATACAAACACTATTGGATAAATTTATAACTGCTTTCAATAATAAATTCAACGGAGAAGCATCTAATTATGATGCTTTAATCATGAAAATGTTACCTGAGAAACACCATTTAGAAAAAGAAAATCTTTATGGAAGATTACTTCATATTTGTCATTATGTGTCTCTTTTGACTGATGGGAATGCACTTGAATTATTTGAAACTATTAATGGAAGAAAGAAGGCTTAATGTTAAAAAACATATACGATTCCAACTCCTAGCAGTTGTTTTAGTTGTGCTTTAGCACCTTGGGTAACTTGAGTGCCGTCAACTTCTTTTTTTGATTTTATGTCGTCATCATAAACGATTCGTGTTCCTATATTTGCTTTTACATATTGGTTTACAACTAAGTCTAATAATAAATCGCAATCCACATCGACATTGCCAAAGTTATTGATGTAATCAGAGTACAAACTCAAGCGGTTTTCTAAATTAATGTTTTTAAAAATTTCTTTCTTATAAGAGCTAGTCATTAAAAAACCAAGTTCTGTTTTAGATTTTTTACCTTCAGTAATTAAAACACCGTTTGCGTCATAGATAGCTTTTGTAACTCCAAAAGCCCCTTGATTTGCCAATATTTGATCTAAAACTAATGTTGTTTTAAATGTAAATGGGGAAACATAAAAGGTTCTTTTCTTTTCTTTGTTGATATTTTCGGCTCCTATCCCCATGAAAATATAAGCTGGTGCAAATGGTTTTGAAATAGCAATTTCCTTGTTAGGGTAGGAATAACCATTGGTAAACTGGCTGTTGAAATTAAATTTTGCTGAGTGGTACCAGTTAGATAGGGTGTCTTGGCGATAACCAAATGTAGAATTGAATTGAAGTGCATCGTCAGTTTTTCTGACTTCAATTCCGTCTTGCTTATTTAAGCCATAGCGAACAATAAGCTCATTGGACCATTTGTAATTGTCTCGATTATAAACCCTTAAAAAATTGCCCTTAAAAAGTCCTGATATTGAACTTGTACCACCGGCACTCCAATTGACAAAAGCAATTTCTGAAATGTCAAAGCCCAAAGTATTTTTTTTTATCCAATGCGATAAAGGAAGGTAATATGTTTTCGTTTGTATTTTTAGTGCGACAGCCAACGGTTCGTATGAAGTCACTTTTACGAGCGTTGAAACAGGTGTAAGTTCTAGTATTGTTTTTTCTTGGGAAAAACTATTGATAGATATTGTAAGTATAAAGAAAAGAATAGCGTACGACAGTAATTTCATTATAATGTGTTTAAATTTAAGGCTGTAAAATAATTATTTTAATAGCTTGAAAAAAGTATTTCTAGACTTTTAACGTCAATTTTGCAATATTGTTGTAATTCGGTAACAGTTCCCTGTTCTATAAATTCATCTGGAATACCAAGAACAGTTATTTTTGAAGTATAATTATTCTCGGATGCAAACTCAAGAATTCCACTTCCAAAACCGCCTTTGACAACGCCATCTTCTATTGTGATTATAGTTTTAAATTCAGTAAAAATAGAGTGTAATTCATTTTTATCTAATGGTTTAACAAAAGGAAAGTCGTAATGTGAAATGCTTGTTGTATCTTTCATTTTGGCTATAGCCAAAGTAACAGTATTACCAATCGTTCCATTGGATAAAACCGCTACTTTCGAGCCTTTTTGGATGCAAATACTTTTCCCGATTTCTATTTTTTTATAGGTTCCAAGATGTTGCGTTTGCCAATTTGCGATGACACCACGACCACGTGGATAACGAATGGCTATAGGATAGTTTAATCCTAATTGTGCCGTAAATAGAATGTTTTGTAACGCTATTTCGTTCATTGGAGCATAAACAATCATATTGGGAATGCAACGTAAATAAGCCAAATCGAAAACGCCGTGATGCGTTGCGCCGTCTTCCCCCACTAATCCCGCTCTGTCTAAACAAAAAATGACCGGTAGATTCTGTATGGCCACATCATGAATCAGTTGATCGTACCCTCTTTGTAAAAAAGTAGAGTAAATATTGCAAAAAACTACCATGCCTTGAGTCGCCATTCCAGCTGCTAGAGTCACTGCGTGTTGTTCAGCAATTCCCACATCAAAAGCACGTTTTGGAAAAGCGTCCATCATAAATTTCAAGGAGCTCCCTGACGGCATTGCAGGTGTGATTCCAATAATTTTTTCGTTCTTTTTGGCTAAATCTAAAATGGTCAAACCAAAAACATCTTGGTATTTTGGGGGTAAATTTTCTTCTGATTTTATATGAATTTCGCCTGTGTTGGCATCAAATTTTCCGGGCGCATGGTATTTCACCTGGTCGTCTTCGGCTTGTCGTAATCCTTTTCCTTTAGTGGTAATAACATGGAGGAATTTTGGACCTTTTATTTTTTGCAAACGTTTTAATTCTTTAACAACGGCAAAAATATCGTGACCGTCTATTGGACCTGAATAATTAAAATTCAGGGACTTAATCATATTGTTTTGTCTTGGGTTCTTTCCTTCTTTTACGGCAGTGAGGTATTTTTTCAACGCGCCTACGCTTGGGTCAATTCCAATAGCATTATCATTGAGAATTACCAATAAATTAGCATCAGTAACTCCAGCGTGATTTAGGCCTTCAAAAGCCATTCCTGATGCTATGGAAGCATCTCCAATCACCGCAATGTGTTGTTTGTTATAATCGCCTTTCAAATTAGAAGCAATAGCCATTCCTAAAGCTGCCGAAATTGAAGTAGAGGAGTGGCCTACGCCAAAAGCATCATAAATACTCTCACTCCTTTTTGGGAAACCGGAAATACCGCCCAATTGTCTGTTGGTATGAAAATTTTCTCTTCTACCCGTCAGTATTTTATGTCCATAGGCTTGATGTCCTACATCCCATATCAATAAATCGTTCGGTGTGTCAAAAACATAATGTAAAGCAATGGTAAGTTCTACAACACCAAGACTTGCGCCCAAATGACCTTCCTTTACAGAGACGATATCAATAATGAAATCACGTAGTTCCTGAGCGACTTGCGGAAGTTGGGCCTCATCAAGCAAGCGTAAATCGGTTGGGTTATTGATGTTTGAAAGTAAATTATCTGACATGAAGCAAATGTACGAATTGAATTCTTATTTTTGTAACTATGATAAATCCTTTCACCGACGAATATTTTATGAAAAAAGCTTTGCACGAAGCCGAAAAGGCTTTTGAAAAAGGCGAAATTCCTGTTGGCGCTCTTATTGTTGTTGATAATAAAGTGATAGCACGAGGTCATAACCTTACTGAAATGCTAGTTGATGTAACGGCTCATGCCGAAATGCAGGCTATTACAGCTGCTGCGAATTATCTCGGTGGTAAATATTTAATTGGATGTACGCTTTATGTTACGTTGGAACCTTGCCAAATGTGTGCTGGCGCTTTGTATTGGAGTCAGATTTCGAAAATTGTTTTTGGTGCCAGCGATGAAAATCGCGGTTTTGTAAAAATGGGAACGCAATTGCATCCTAAAACTACTGTTGTTTCTGGAATTATGGCAAATGAAGCTTCAGAGTTGATGAAGCGATTTTTTGCCGAAAGAAGGAAATAAAAAAGTAATCTCGTTTAAAAAATCACAGTTTCTTAAAGTCGCTAGGCTTCATGTTTTTTTGTTTTTTAAAGTAATTCGACAGATGACTTTCGTCCGTAAAGCCAAATTCATAAGCAATTTGTTTGATGGACATTTGGTTGTTGGCAATTCTTTTTTCGATTAATTTGGTTCGTAAAGTATTGATGTAATCTCTATAAGTTATCGAAAAACTTCGTTTGAAATAAGTACCGAAGTAGGTGTGGGAGATATTAAAATGTCTCGAAATTGCTTTGATTTGAATCAGTTTTGGATTGTAAATGTTTTGATGGATATAAGAGGTAATCTGTTCGTTGTCAATATTTTTCCCTGTAACTTGCATATTCATGCAACGCATTGTTTCTTTGATTAATCCGAAAATTGATAAAACTTGGTAAAAAACAATTGGCGATGTTGAGACATTCGTTTTGCTTTTGTAAGCAGTAATGTTTTCTACTGTATTTTTTAAAATTGTCTTACAAGGTTCATCCAGCTTTAAAACGTTTTCTTTTAGTGATTTATCTCGCATAAAATTTTCCGGTGTATTCAATAAAAATTCATCACAAGACAGCTTTTTATTTGAATTGAAATAATTATCCGTAAATTTTATAAAGACAAACCGCGTACTTTTTTTAATATCAAAGTAGTGCTCATCGTCAGGTGAAATTACAAATAAATCTCCTGTTTTATAAGATAATAAATTGTTATTCAAGTGATGAGCCCCATTGCCTTTCATGATGTAAATGATTTCATAATACGTATGACTATGGGTTGGAAGATGAAATTTGTCTTCTTCAAATTCATCAATGACTAATGTTTCAAATTGATTTAATTTTGGCATAGCGTATAATTACAATTTTATATTGCAAATATACAACTTGTTTGAAATTGTTATAAATAAATTTGTCCTATGAAAAAACAATCGATTATTGAACACATATTAATATTTTATAAAACAAAATGAAAAAAAGTCTCATCGCACTCTCATTGGGTGGTTTAACTATAGGAATAACTGAATTTGTGATGATGGGTTTATTGCCGGACATTGCTTCAGATTTAAAGATTACAATACCAGTCGCTGGATATTTAATTTCTGCATATGCTTTGGGAGTGGTAATTGGTGCGCCCTTATTGGTTATTATTGCAAGAAATTATCCTCCTAAAAAAATACTTTTGATTTTGGCAGCAATGCTTACTTTTTTTAATGCACTTTCGATTATTGCACCAAATTATGAATTCTTATTTGCTTCAAGATTTCTTTCCGGATTGCCACATGGAGCTTTTTTTGGAGTTGGAGCTGTTGTTGCCAGCAGTCTGGCTGATAAAGGAAAAGAAGCACAGGCTATATCCATTATGTTTTCGGGATTGACAATCGCGAACCTTGCGGGAGTCCCAATTGGAACCTACATTGGACATCATTATACGTGGCGTTATACGTTTATTATAATTGCAATTGTTGGGTTCTTAACTTTTGTTTCTCTTTATTTTTGGATGCCTAACCTGAAAGCAGGCGCAAAAGAAACTATTAAAAGCCAGTTGCAGTTTTTTAAGCAAACTGAAGCCTGGTTGATCATTTCAATTACCGCTTTTGGTTGTGGTGGATTATTTTGCTGGATTAGCTATATTGCTCCACTACTGACAGATGTTTCTAAGTTTTCTGCGGAAGATGTGCCTTATATCTTAATCTTAGCAGGCTTAGGAATGGTTTTTGGTAATTTTATCGGAGGAAAATTAGCCGATAGATTTTCTCCTGCAAAAACAATTATATTACTACTTTTTATAATGGCCTTGGATTTATTGTTAGTGTATTTCTTTTCTTCAAGTCAGTATGTGACTTTAGCCTTAGTGTTTTCTACGGGTTGTATTTCTTTTGCAATTGTGGCACCAATTCAGATGCTTATGATTCAGACAGCCGTTGGTGCTGAAATGATTGCTTCGGCCGCAATTCAGGCTGCATTTAATGTCGGAAATGCTTTGGGGGCTTTCCTCGGCGGATTGCCTTTAGTGCTTGGTTTTAGTTATGCATCTCCCAATTTAATTGGTGTTGGGATGTCACTTGTGGGAGTTCTTATTGCCTTTGTGTTTCTTCAAAGAAAGAGAAGTGTCTTGAAGTTGCAAGCTGTTTAAATATTTAAAGGGACGCCTTTTATTAGTAAAAAAAAGACATAAAAAAACCACCAATCTCACGAAAGGCGGTTTTAATTTATTCTATAATAACATTTTCTTTTTTATCGAAGAAATGATATTCTAAATACGTGTAAGCGTCACGAGGTATGATTTTCACCCACTTTTTATGTTCAAGAAACCATTTTGAACGTAATGATGGAAAACCTTTGGTAAGGTATGCTGCCACAAATGGATGTACATTAAGTACGACTTCTTTGTGATTTTTTAAAACTCTTTCTAAATCGGAAGCAATTTTATCAATGATTAATATTGGAGCTTCAATTTCTCCATTTTCATTGTTTGGATCTTCTTCTCTAGTTTTAATGTTTACTTCTGGTCTTACTCTTTGTCTTGTAATTTGAACTAATCCAAATTTACTCGGAGGTAAGATTTTATGTTTTGCTTTATCGTCGCTCATTTCTTCCCTTAGGAATTCGAACAAAACTTTACGATTTTCTGGATTAGACATGTCGATAAAATCTACTACGATTATTCCACCCATATCACGAAGACGCAATTGTCTTGCAATTTCAGCAGCAGCAATCATATTCACTTCCATGGCCGTATCTTCTTGGTTGGTAGCTTTATTAGAACGATTTCCGCTATTTACGTCTATAACGTGCAAAGCTTCAGTATGTTCGATAATAAGATAAGCTCCTTTACTCATGGAAACGGTTTTTCCAAAGGATGTTTTGATTTGTCTCTCTATGTTATATTTCTCAAAAATTGGTGTATCATTTGATTGATAAAACTTAACAATTGATTGTTTGGATGGTGCAATTTCTTGCAAGTAATCCTTCGTTTGGTTGTACAACTCTTCGTCATCAATTTGAATGCCACTAAAGGTATCATTAAATACGTCTCTTAATATAGAAGAAGCTCTGTTGAGTTCTCCTAATACTTTGGACGGATGATGAGCAGTTGGTAATTTTTTACACATTGCAGTCCATCTGCTAAGCAGGTTCTGCAAATCTTTTTCTAATTCGGCTGTATTTTTGCCTTCGGCTACTGTGCGAACAATAACACCAAATCCTTTTGGTTTGATGGATTGTACCAATCGTTTCAAGCGTTCTTTTTCTTTTTTGTCTTCTATTTTTTGAGAAATAGAAACGCGGTCAGAAAACGGAACTAAAACTATAAATCTTCCGGCAAGAGAAAGCTCAGCGCTAATTCTTGGACCTTTAGTAGATATAGGTTCTTTGACGACTTGTACTAAAACAGATTGATTGGCACTTAATACATCAGTAATGGTACCATCTTTATCTATTTCTTTTTCAAACTGAAAGGTTTTTAGGGAGAAATCTTTTAATTTACCTGCGCTTACAAGTTTTATGAATTTCAGTTGGGAAGATAAATTAGGACCTAAATCGTGATAATGTAAAAAAGCATCTTTTTCGAAGCCTACATTTACAAAAGCAGCATTAAGTCCGGCAACTGGTTTCCTGATTTTAGCAATAAAAATATCACCTACCTGGAAGTTGCTTTTTTCTTCTTCTTTGTGTAATTCAATTAGTTTTCCATCTTTTAATAAGGCAAAATCTACGGCTTCAGAACTAGATCTAATGATTAATTCTTTATTCACGCTGTAAATTTTTTATCTATTCGCCGAGGCGAACAAATGGATTAAACAATATTTTAACAGGTATTGAACCCGGGGAAAATTAGCTGGCAGTTTGCAGTCTTAAGTTCGCAGTTGACTGAATACTAAAAACTGAATACTGATTACTAACTTTCAATTTCAATGAACGTTTAAAAAGAAAAAAGTAGTTTAAAACTACTTTTTCTTTTTGTGACGGTTAGCTCTCGCTCTTTTTTTACGTTTGTGAGTCGCTACCTTATGTCTCTTTCTTTTTTTACCGCTTGGCATATCTTGAAGATTTATGATTAATTAATTTATTATTTTGCTTCGTTATTTATTTTTACTCCTTCTACAAAAACTTTTGCAGGTTTGAATGCAGGAATATTGTGTGCAGGAATTTTTATTGTTGTATTTTTTGAGATATTTCTACCAGTTTTCTCCGCTCTAGTTTTTACGATAAAACTTCCAAAACCTCTTAAATAAACATTGTCTCCAGTTTCTAATGAATTTTTTACTTCATTCATAAAAGTCTCTACAGTTGCTTGCACATCTCCTTTTTCAAGACCTAATTTTTCTGAAATTTTTGCTACGATATCTGCTTTCGTCATTTTCTTTCCTATTTATTATGTTGTACTATTTTTTTGAGTTTGCAAATATAGGAATTTAAAAAACAATTATTCAAGCTAATTCATTAAATTTTAATAACATAAACTTTTACTTTTGCCAACAAATAATTAAAACATGACTTTTTCTAACTTGCTAATACAATGGTATTTACGTAATAAGCGTGATTTGCCTTGGCGGAATACTACAAATCCTTACCCTATTTGGCTCTCGGAAATTATGTTGCAACAGACAAGAGTCGCCCAGGGGATGCCTTATTTTCTGTCTTTTACGGCAGCATTTCCTACTGTTTTTGATTTGGCGAAAGCCGATGAAGAGCAAGTTTTGAAACTTTGGCAAGGTTTGGGATATTATTCTCGTGCTCGAAATTTACACAAAACGGCTCAATACGTAGCGGACGAATTATCAGGAGTTTTTCCTGCTACCTATAAAGAGTTGTTGCAATTGAAAGGAGTTGGAGAATATACCGCGGCGGCAATTGCTTCTTTTTCTTATAATGAAGTGGTTCCTGTTGTTGATGGAAATGTGTTTCGGGTTTTGTCGCGCTATTTTGATGTTGAAACTGATATTGCTGCGGCTTCCGCCAAAAAGGAATTCGCCGCTTTGGCTTTTGAGCTAATGCCAAAAGACAATCCTGCTATTTTTAACCAAGCCATCATGGAATTTGGTGCTTTGCAATGTGTTCCTAAAAGTCCCAATTGCGGCATTTGTGTTTTTAACGAAAGTTGTGCCGCTTTGCAAAAAAACAAAGTAGATCAATTGCCTATAAAATCTAAGAAACTGAAAGTGAGGAATCGTTTTTTTAATTATTTGGTTGTCAATGATGAGAATGAAAACACGATAATTCAAAAGCGAACTGATAAAGGAATTTGGCATAATTTATATGAGTTTCCTTTGATAGAAACTGAAAAAGTAGAAGATTTTGATTGTATTACGGAGCGTATTCAAAAAGAATTTTTTACTAATAATGGGATTGTTAGTATAATGGAGTGTAATGAAAAGAGTATCATTCATAAACTGTCGCACCAACATTTGCATATCAAGTTTTGGAAAGTAAATATAAAAGGTACAATTGAAAACGGAGTAGATGCTGCAGCTTTAATTACATTTCCTTTCCCAATTGTGATTCATAATTTTATTGAAAAGGATTTATAAAGTTTCTAAAAAAATGTATCTTTGAGAGAAATACGATTTAAATACCATGAACGGAACATTAAATAAGGTTATGCTAATTGGTCATCTGGGAGATGATGTTAAAATGCATTATTTTGATGGAGGAAATTGTATCGGTAGATTTCAATTGGCTACAAATGAAGTTTATATCAACAAAACAACCAACGAAAAAATTACTTCCACCGAATGGCATAATTTGGTTGTCCGTAATAAAGCAGCCGAGCTTTGTGAAAAGTACCTTTCAAAAGGAGATAAAATATATGTAGAAGGTCGATTGAAATCGCGTCAGTGGCAAGCGGAAGACGGTTCTACAAAACACACTGTCGAAATTCAGGTTACCGAGTTTACTTTTTTATCTACCAAAAAAGGAAATGAAGACAACAAATCTATTCAAAGTCCAGAATCCGTAAAAAACACTAACTTTGACCCGAAAAATAACGGTTTGCCAGTCAATGATTTACCGTTTTGATTGTTTAACTAATCTTTTTTAATTTGGACCCAGAGCCCAGTTTATTTTTTGCTTACGCCATAGACACTGACTTAGTGTTTGGTTTTGTTGGGATATTTGCCTTACTTTTTTGTTCTGCAATTGTTTCAGGAGCAGAAGTAGCATTGTTTTCGTTATCTCAAAAAGACATCGACGAAACGTTGAACGAAAATGTTTCAAAAGGAAAAATTATCTCGAATCTTTTAGAAAAACCCAAAAAGCTTTTAGCTACACTTCTTGTCGCTAATAATTTCATCAACATTGGAGTTGTAATCTTATTTTCATTTGTTGGAAAAAACCTGTTTGCAGCGGTAACTTCACCTATTTTAAAATTCATTCTTGAAGTAATTGTGGTTACTTTTCTATTGTTGCTATTTGGAGAGGTTTTGCCAAAAGTGTATGCGAGTAGAAATAATATTAAGTTTGCCAAGTTGATTGCGTATCCTGTTGCAGCACTAGATAGATTGCTTTCGCCAATAAGTTTGCCGATGCGCAAAATCACTATTTATTTGCACAATAAACTAGGAAAACAAAAGACAAATTTTTCCGTAAATCAATTGTCACAGGCACTTGAACTGACAGATTCAGACGAAACAACTTCAGATGAGCAAAAAATATTAGAGGGAATTGTAAGTTTTGGGAATACGGATACAAAACAGGTGATGAGCCCCAGAATTGATATTTTTGCTTTGGAAATTGACGAGTCATTTTCAGTTATTTGTCCAAAAATTATAGAAAAAGGATATTCAAGAATTCCTGTTTACCGAGACAATATAGATCAGATAGAAGGCGTTTTGTTTGTGAAAGATTTATTGCCATACATTAATACGAGTGAATTTGATTGGAAGTCATTAGTAAGAGAACCGTTTTTTGTTCCTGAAAATAAAAAATTAGATAATTTGCTGAAAGATTTTCAAAGTATGAAAAGCCATTTGGCCATTGTGGTTGATGAATACGGAGGAACTTCCGGTCTAGTTTCTTTGGAAGATGTAATCGAAGAAATCGTTGGTGATATCAGTGATGAGTTTGATGATGATAACATCAATTTTTCTCAAATTGATGATAAAAATTATCTTTTCGAAGGTAAAATAAATCTCAAAGATTTCTACAGAATAATCGATGTAGACGAAGAATTATTCGAAATTAAAAAAGGGGAGGCCGAAACGTTGGCTGGATTTATACTTGAGATTTTAGGAAATTTCCCCAAAAAAGATCAAAAAATTGCATTTGAAAACTGCCAGTTTACGGTAGAGGCAGTAGACAAAAAACGAATTAAACAAATAAAAGTAACGATTGAATAATCCTCCCCCTAGCCCCCTCCGAAGGAAGGGGAATCATTGTGGAATGTGTTTCTTTTGAAAAATAAAAGATTAAATAAATTTAGAATACAAATGTTAAAAAAAATGATCGCTTTTTCGGTAATAATTGCAGTCTCATTGCTGATTTTTAGTTGTAAAGAAGATGTCTTGCCAAAACCATCCAGTTATTTGCGATTGGATTATCCGGAAGCAAAATATGTAAATTTCGAAAATGAATGTCCATTTGCTTTCGAGATGAATTCGGAGGCTGTTATCAAAGGGGAGAAAGATTGCGGATTCACCATTACGTATCCAAAAATGAAAGCCACGATTTATCTGACTTATAAACCAGTAAATAATAATATCGCGAAATTATTGAAAGATGCTCAAAAATTGACTTATGAGCATGTGATAAAAGCAGATGATATATTGGAACAACCGTATTTAAATCCTCAAAAAAAGGTATATGGCATGTTTTATCAAGTGGATGGGAATGCGGCAACAAACTCTCAATTCTACGCAACAGATAGTACTAAACATTTTGTAACGGGGTCTGTTTATTTCTATGCAAAACCTAATTTTGACTCTATTATGCCAGCCGCACGCTATGTCAAAAATGATATGCAAAGGCTGATGGAGACCTTGAAGTGGAAATGATTTTCAGGAAAAATTTTAATAAAAAAATAACCATATAAGGCATTTAAGAACAAATATTATTATGCCGTCCTTAAATGGCCTTTAATTTCTGAGATGGTTCAATAAAAAAAAGCATTCGCCGATAACGAATGCTTTTTTCATGAAAATTGAATAGTCTAATTACGACTTCATATTCGAAACTTTATAGGTTTTTCCGTCAGCCGTAGCTTCGACAACTTTAGTCAGGCTCTCAGGATTTTGAACAGTTTTATCAAAAGTTACAGTTGCCAGTTTTTTATCAAAATCTACGGTAGCTTTTTGTACGCCATCTAGATCGGATAATTCGCTTTCTATAGTTTTTGCACAACCAATAGCACAAGTCATTCCGTCTACTTTGAAACTGGCTGTTTGCAAATTAGCGGCTGCGATTTCTTTTTTAACTTTTGGAGTAGTAGTTTCTGTTGAAGTCACCTTAGTCGACGGAGTTTCTTCAGTGTTTTTTTTGCAACTTATAAATAAAAGACCTGCAAGGGCTATCGCTGCTATTGATTTTGTGAAATTCATTTTTATTTAGATTTAAATTAAAGGTCTAATTATCAGCTGCAAAATTAATGAAAAAAAGAAGTCGTATTTCATAAAATTATTACAATTTTGGGGCAAAATTAGATTTATGAATGCAAGACAATTGAAATGGGTTTACTTGATGATTCTTGCCTTGATTTGGGGAAGTTCGTTTATATTAATAAAAAAGGGATTGGTTGGTTTAACGGCTTTGCAATTAGGTTCTTTGAGAATCCTGTTTGCAGCGGTTTTTTTGTTATTGATCGGTTTTAAAAGTTTAATGAAAATTCCAAAAGAAAAATGGAAATATATCGCACTTACTTCGTTTTTTGGGACATTCACTCCTGCATATCTTTTTGCCATTGCCGAAACTGAAATTGACAGTTCCATAACCGCGATTCTTAATTCCTTGACTCCATTAAATACTTTGATTTTGGGAGCGATGGCTTTTGGAATAAATTTCAAAAGAAGTCAGGTTTGGGGCGTTTTTATTGGTCTTGTTGGAAGTCTGCTTTTAGTTTTTAATGGTGCCATAAATCATCCGGAACAAAATTATTATTACGCTATTTTGGTTATAGTCGCTTCTGTTTGTTATGCGATAAATGTCAATTTATTGAAAAAATATTTGCATGATTTGAGTCCGTTGAGTATTACTACCGGGAATTTCGCATTTCTGTTGGTACCAACATTGCTTATTTTATTTTTCTCTGGTTTTTTTGAGGTAATTGATGTTGATGCCGTACAACATTCGGTTTTGTTTATCATGATTTTAGGAGTGGTAGGAACTGGAATCGCTAATATTCTTTTCTTTAAATTAATCCAAATGTCTTCTCCGGTTTTTGCTACTTCGGTAACGTATTTAATTCCAATAGTTGCTTTCTTCTGGGGATTATTAGACAATGAAATGTTGACGTCAGTTCAGTTTTTTGGCGCTTTTATTATTTTGATAGGGGTTTATTTATCGGCAAAAAAGTAGTTTTCAGGGTGCAAATTATAGGTCATGCAATTAGTAAAAAAAAAGGCTATCTTATAAAGACAGCCTTTGTAGGTTTTTAAAATAAAACGATTGATTTTATTTGTAAACGGGTTTCGCTACAGGATTTCCATAATTGTCAAAATAAAATATTGGAATGTTTAGTTTTTCCAATCCTGGAATCACTTCCGATCCTTTGCCGGCAATTATAATTCGGGTGTTGTCTAAAAGGAAATACTTGTTAGCAGCATGAAGAATATCATCTGGCGTTACGGCGTTTATGGTTTTGATGTAATTTTCATAGAAATCAGCTGGAAGATCTTCGGTTTCTATGTTTAAAGCGTATCGTGCGATTGCCTGAGGTTTTTCCACCTGCATTACAAAGCGGCCTATATATCCTGCTTTTACACTTTTAAGTAATTCAGGAGATACTTTCTCGGTTCTTATTTTTTTAATTTCTTTGATGAATTCCACAACGGCACTATCGGTAACGGTACTTTTTACTGCAGAGGCTGATCTTATTTTTGTTACGTATTTTCCGGAGCCAATAATTGCATTTGCACCGTAAGTCCAACCATTCTTTTCTCTTAAATTCATATTAAGGTAACTGTTGAAATCTCCGCCAAGAATATAAGTGGCAATTACAGCTGGGAAGAAGTCAGGATCATTCATTTTTAAATTCACGGTATTCACTAGCGAAATCTCTGATTGAACAGCATTAGGGATATCAACAAAATTGATTTGGGTAAAGGGTACATTTTGCGGTGCAGCATAGGTTAACTTTGGTGTGGGTCTTTTTTTCCATGAACCAAAAAGCTTTTCAACAATAGGTTTTACATCGTCATATTTAATATCTCCAATAATTACTAAATATCCGTTTTCGGGAACGAAATAGTTTTGATAATTGGATTCTACATCCGCAAGCGTGACGTTTTTAATGGTTTCTTCGGTCATGTATTCGCCGGAAGGATGGTTTTTTCCAAAGGCAAGCGCATCAACCACTCTGTTGGCAATTGCAGGAACGCTTTTTTCCTGTGCTTTAAGGCCTTCCAGTAATTTGGCTTTTTCTTTATCGAATTCTTCTTGGGTAAATTTTGGATGCAAGGCTCCGGAAGCCATGAGTTCTAATATTCTCCCTGAATATTTAGAAAGGGAACTGGCATAAGCGCCTTGTGAACTAAAGTTGATATTGGCGCCCAAGAAATCAATTTCTTCGTTGAAAGCATCTTTTGCAATTTTTACACTTCCGTTTCCGATCAGGTTATTGCATAATTCATCAACACCTTTTTTATTGCCTTCTGCAAATGGAGCGTTGTCTAATGCAAGATTAAAAGTTACTCGGGGTAGTTTGTGATTTTCTACAATCATTACTTTTAAACCATTCTCCAAAGTAAAGGTTTGCGGTTTTTTTATATTTACGACTGGAGAAGCTCCAGGTTTTGGTTGTGGACGATTTTGTGCTTGCATGATTCCTGTTATGAACAAAATGAATAATAGAATAGTTGTTTTTTTCATGATTGAAAAGGGCTTAATTTCGAGCCTCCGCTTTTGAAGGAATATAATCCAAAATAAGTCTTTGATTTGGATTTAAATATTTGTTGGCTACATCTCTAATTTCTTCACGTGTTATGGAATGAAATAAATCAATCTCTGTGTTAATCAAATTCACATCGCCATAAAGCAAATAGTAAGTCGCTAGATTTTCGGCAATTCCTTCCAGGTTTCCATTCTTATTCACAAAACGATTGTCAAACGTATTTTTTAATTTTTGAAAATCTTTCTCCGAAATCAATTCGGTCTGGATTTTTACAATTTCCTCATCAACCTCTTTTATTAAATCAGCTGAAGTGTGTGTTCCCATTGGTAGGCCATACAAAATATACATACCGTAATCTTCCTGACTAAAGCCAACAGCATCAATTTGTAAAGCCATTTTTTTCTCGTCAACAATTTTCTTGTATAGTTTAGAACTTTTCCCGTCACTTAAATAGGAAGAAATCAAATCCAATACTCTGGCGTCTCTTGTTTTCATCGAAGGAGTTCTGTAAGTAGCTACAACCATTGGAATCTGAATATTTGAATCCTCGTAGGTTGCTCTTATAGTTTGTGTAATAGGTTCTTCGGTGAAAATTTGTTTTTTTATTTCCTTCCCTTTTTGGATTGATCCAAAATATTTCTGAATCCATTCTTTAGCTTTGTTTTTTTCGAAATCTCCTGCAACAACTAGTACGGCATTATTGGGGATATAAAACTTTTTATTAAAGGCCTGAAATTCTTCTAAAGTGGCAGCGTCTAAATGCTCCATGGAACCAATAGTAGTCCATCGATACGGATGGTTTTTGAACATGTTTTCTTTTACAGCTCCAATAATATTTCCATACGGCTGATTATCATAACGACTTCTTTTCTCTTCTTTAATCACTCCGTTTTGAGTATCAATGCCAATTTTATTGATTACCGGATGCATTAATCTCTCGGATTCCATCCAAAGTGCCAGTTCTAAATTGTTCGATGGAAATACTTCGTAATAATAGGTACGATCATCCGAAGTATTCGCGTTGTTTACTCCGCCATTTGACGTGACGATTTTGAACCATTCGCCACGTTTAATGTTTTCCGTTCCTTCGAATAAAAGATGTTCAAAAAAATGGGCAAATCCTGTTCGGTCCGGTGTCTCATCTTTCGAGCCAACATGGTACATAACAGAAGTTACTACCACTGGCGCCGATGGATCGTTATGTAATATGACATGCATGCCATTATCTAAATCATATTCTTCGAAAGCTATTTTTTGAGCCGAAGCTATTCCTCCCAGCATAAGTGCAGTGCTTAACATTATTATTAATTTTTTCATATGGATTAATACATTTCTATTTACAATAGATAAAAACGAAAAATATTTATACTTCAAAAATACCTTTTTTTAATGATGATTGTCCGGTGATTTAAAGTTTCGGTTAATTTTAACAAATTTTGACTGGACGAATATTGTTTAGGAATGTATAAAGTATTGAAAAACAAACTTTAAAACAGATGGAGTGTTTTTTTTGCTTGAGGGATTGCGGGATAAATATTTAATTGTATATTTGCAACCTTAAAAATTATTAAAACAATTCAGTATGTATGCAATCGTAGAGATAGCAGGGCAACAGTTCAAAGTAAGCAAAGACCTAAAGGTTTACGTTAACCGTTTGACAAATGAAGAAGGTTCGAAAGTTTCTTTCGACAAAGTTTATTTGTTAGATGATAACGGTACAATCACAATAGGCGCCCCAGCTATAGAAGGTGCTTCAGTAGAAGCTAAAGTGTTACAACACTTAAAAGGAGATAAAGTTATCGTTTTCAAAAAGAAAAGAAGAAAAGGATACAAAAAGAGAAACGGTCACAGACAATATCTTACTCAAATTGTAATTGAAGGTATTACTGGTGTTGGTGTTAAGCAAGCAGCTCCTAAAAAAGCAGCAGTTGAAGCAACTACAGAAGAAGTAGAAGCTCCTAAGAAAAAAGTAGCTAAAGCTAAAAAAGAAGATACACAAGAATAATAACAATATAAAACTAATACGTCATGGCTCACAAGAAAGGTGTCGGTAGTTCTAAGAATGGTAGAGAATCAGAATCAAAACGTTTAGGTGTTAAGATTTTTGGTGGTCAAGCTGCTATTGCTGGGAACATCATCGTAAGACAAAGAGGTTCAAAACATAACCCAGGTGCAAATGTTTACATCAGTAAAGATCACACCCTACACGCAAGAGTAGATGGAGTTGTTTTCTTCCAAAAGAAAAGAGATAACAAATCTTATGTTTCTATCCTTCCATTCGAAGTTGAAGCATAATTGATTTGCTCAATTATTTAAAAACCCGTTTCGAAAGAAACGGGTTTTTTGTTTTTAATATTTGTCCCGTCCTGAAATAGCGATACACAAAAAAGATCGTTATGGAAGAAAACATAAATTATGTAAAACGCACCCAACGCGATTACAGTATGTCTTTAAAGCTTCAAATTGTTAGAG
>NZ_JBLNKT010000023.1:0-55203 GCF_048158525.1 Flavobacterium algoris | reverse complement strand
ATAATTAAAATGAGAACCTATAAAACAAAAAACAGTAGTAAACCGGAGCTTACTACTGTTTAAAAATTGTACTTTTATTTTTTATTAATCCTGTATCGTTTTTTCAGGACTAGACAGAAATCAATTTAAATTTAGGCTATTGTACTTTCTAAACTTACTGCTTTCTTTAAAAATGATTTGATTAACAATCTATTCGGAGCCAATCCAGAAGTCATAATTTGTTTTTTTGTATTTATTCCTTCTTTTGAAATAGAGCTATTAGGATCTTGTTTTGACCCCATAAACCAAAGTACAAAATTCATAGTATTAGAAGAAGTATTTGTTGAAACATTTTCTTGTTTTACTACATTCAAAACTTCAGTATTATTATTAGTTGCTACAGTATTTTCAGTAGTTTGACCAAAAACAGAAACATTAGACACTAAAATAATTACTAGCAACATAAAAAAGTTGTTGTTTATTTTATTATTAGTATGTTTTGAAAAATGATTCATTTGTGTATTTTTTTTAAAATCAATAAGATGTTTCTCTTATTCTGATACGAAACTATACCATTAAATTTCTAATAAAAAATATTTTCGATGAATCGCCTTAATACTCGTCAAAGCGACAAAATTCGAATAAAAACTCTGTTTATTTTTACAGCATTAACATGAGGTAATCAACCATTTTCCTTTTTAACTTTAAAGAAAAAAAAAAAAAAATGAATTATAATACTAAAAAAAGGTTTTTCATTAAAAAAATGACAAAAAAAGGCTCCATTTCTGGAGCCTTTTAACTATAACTTAGAATTATGCTTGTCCTGCAGGGCCAAAATTAAGTGGTATTGAAGGTTGTTCACTATCTTTTATTTCGCCGTGAGCGACTTCAAATCGATGAATATTTTCTCCAATCGCTTTTAACAATCTTTTGGCATGTTGCGGTGTCAAGACAATTCTTGATTTTACCTTAGCTTTAGGAATACCAGGCATGATACTTACAAAATCCAAAACAAATTCTGAAGATGAATGATTGATTATTGCCAAATTAGAATAAATTCCTTCGGCAGTTTTTTCATCCAACTCAATGTTGATTTGTTCTTGTTGTTGATTTGAATTGCTCATATCCTTTTATTAATAAATGTATTCCTCTTTATTAGCCATCATATCATTGTAATCTTCTTTCGAACCTACAATAGTATTATCATATTCTCTCATACCAGTTCCTGCAGGGATTCTATGTCCTACAATTACATTTTCTTTCAATCCTTCTAAGTAATCGATTTTACCCGCAACAGCAGCTTCATTCAATACTTTAGTAGTTTCTTGGAAAGATGCAGCAGAAATAAATGATTTCGTTTGAAGTGATGCTCTAGTAATCCCTTGTAAAACTGGTGTTGCTGTTGCTGTAACAACATCACGAGCTACTACAAGATTTTTATCTGTACGTTTCAAAAGAGAGTTTTCATCACGCAACTCACGAGGCGTAATAATTTGTCCTTCTTTTAAAGCACTAGAATCTCCAGCATCTTCAACTACTTTCATACCATATAATTTATCATTTTGAACGATAAAATCTTTAGTATGAATCAATTGATCTTCTAAGAATAAAGTATCACCCGGATCTTGTACTCTTACTTTACGCATCATTTGACGTATTACTACTTCAAAGTGTTTGTCGTTGATTTTTACCCCTTGTAAACGGTATACTTCTTGAATTTCATTTACCAAATACTGCTGAACAGCTGCTGGCCCTTGGATTCTTAAAATATCATCCGGAGTAATTGCACCATCAGATAAAGGTACACCTGCTCTTACGAAGTCATTTTCTTGAACTAGAATTTGGCTTGATAATTTAACCAAGTATTTTCTAATATCACCAAATTTAGATTCGATAACAATCTCACGGTTACCTCTTTTGATTTTTCCAAAAGAAACAACACCATCGATTTCAGAAACAACAGCTGGGTTTGAAGGATTACGAGCTTCCAACAACTCAGTAATTCTAGGTAAACCTCCTGTAATATCTCCTGATTTAGAAGAACGACGTGGAATTTTTACCAATACTTTACCTGCTTTAATTTTCTCACCGTTTTCAACCATCAAGTGGGCTCCTACTGGTAAGTTATAAGAACGAATTAATTCATTGTCTTTACCGTAAACCAATAAAGTTGGAATTAATTTTTTAGCTCTAGATTCAGAAATTACTTTTTCTTGGAAACCAGTTTGCTCATCAATTTCAACCATGAATGATTGACCTTGCTCTAAATCTTCGTAAGCAATTTTACCAGTAAACTCAGAAACGATAACTCCATTATATGGATCCCATTTACAAATCACATCTCCTTTAACAACAGATTGACCGTCTTTAACGAAAATACTAGAACCGTAAGGAATGTTATTAGTACTTAATAAGATACCTGTTCTCTCATCGATTAATTTTAATTCAGTTGAACGAGAAACTACAATATCAACTGCATTACCTTCACTATCTTCTCCTTTAACCGTTTTTAAATCTTCAATTTCTAGTTTACCGTTAAATTTGGTAACAATACTAGACTCTTCAGATATACCACCCGCAACCCCACCAACGTGGAATGTACGTAATGTCAACTGTGTACCAGGTTCTCCAATAGATTGTGCTGCAATTACACCAACCGCTTCACCTCTTTGTGTCATTTTACCTGTAGCTAAATTTCTACCGTAACATTTTGCACAAATACCTTTCAACGCTTCACAAGTTAATGGTGAACGAACTTCCACTTTCTCGATAGGAGAAGCGTCAATTGCTTTCATTATAACTTCTGTAATTTGCTCACCAGATTTAACTAAAATCTCACTAGTTAAAGGATTTATTAAGTCTTGCAATGCAACACGTCCTAAAATTCTTTCTCCTAGAGATTCAACTATTTCCTCATTCTTTTTCAATGCTGATACTTCAACACCTCTTAATGTACCACAATCTTCGATATTAACAATAACATCTTGAGATACATCATGCAATCTTCTTGTTAAATATCCTGCATCGGCCGTTTTCAAAGCCGTATCCGCAAGACCTTTACGCGCACCGTGAGTAGAGATAAAGTACTCAAGGATAGAAAGACCTTCTTTAAAGTTAGAAAGAATCGGGTTTTCAATAATTTCACCACCACCAGCAGTAGATTTTTTAGGCTTAGCCATCAAACCACGCATACCGGTTAACTGACGAATTTGTTCTTTGGAACCCCTCGCTCCAGAATCAAGCATCATATACACCGAGTTGAAACCTTGTTGGTCTTCTCTAATGTTTTTCATTGCTAACTCTGTAAGTTGAGCATTCGCTGAAGTCCATACATCAATAACTTGGTTGTAACGTTCGTTATTAGTGATAAGACCCATGTTATAATTAGCCGAAATACCTTGAACTTGTTCTCTGGCGTCTGCAATTAATTTAGGTTTTTGATCTGGAATTCTAATATCCCCAAGAGAGAATGACAATCCACCTTTAAAGGCAAATTTGTAACCCATATCTTTCATGTTATCCAAGAAAGCCGCAGTTGTAGGTACATCAGTAGAACTTAAAACGTGTCCGATAATGTCTCTAAGGTTTTTCTTAGTCAATACATCATTGATATATCCAGCTGCTTCCGGTACTACTTCATTAAATAATACACGACCAGCAGTAGTTTGTATGATTTGGAACACCAAGTCACCTGCTTCATTAAAATGTTTTGCTCTAATTTTCACACGAGCATTCAATTCTAATCTGCCTTCATTCAAAGCAATATTTACTTCTTCAGCAGAGTAAAAAGTGATTCCTTCTCCTAAAATTTTAAGCTCAGGAGTAGATAAACGTTCTTTGGTCATATAGTATAGACCCAAAACCATATCCTGAGAAGGTACCGTGATTGGAGCACCATTTGCAGGATTCAGAATATTGTGAGAACCCAACATTAATAGTTGTGCTTCCAAAATAGCTTCTGGTCCTAATGGCAAGTGAACTGCCATTTGATCCCCATCAAAATCCGCATTAAATGCAGTACAAACTAAAGGGTGCAATTGGATTGCTTTTCCTTCAATTAATTTTGGTTGGAATGCTTGGATACCTAATCTGTGCAAAGTAGGAGCACGATTCAGTAATATTGGGTGACCTTTGATTACATTTTCAAGGATATCCCAAACTACAGGCTCTTTCTTATCTATTATTTTCTTAGCTGATTTTACAGTTTTTACAATTCCTCTTTCTATCAATTTACGGATAACGAAAGGTTTGTATAATTCTGCTGCCATATCTTTAGGGATACCACACTCAGATAATTTCAATTCTGGTCCAACAACAATTACCGAACGAGCAGAATAATCCACACGTTTTCCAAGTAAATTTTGACGGAAACGTCCTTGTTTACCTTTAAGGGAATCAGATAATGATTTTAATGGTCTGTTTGATTCTGTTTTTACTGCAGAAGCTTTACGCGTATTATCGAAAAGTGAATCTACAGATTCCTGCAACATACGTTTTTCGTTTCTTAAGATAACTTCTGGAGCTTTAATCTCCATTAATCTTTTCAAACGGTTGTTACGTATAATTACACGACGGTATAAATCATTTAAATCTGAAGTTGCAAAACGACCTCCATCAAGTGGCACAAGCGGACGTAATTCTGGTGGAATAACTGGTACCACTTTCATAATCATCCACTCTGGACGATTCTCACGGTTCAAGTTAGACTCACGGAAAGATTCAACTACTTGTAATCTTTTTAACGCTTCAGTTTTACGTTGTTTAGACGTTTCATTGTTCGCATTATGTCTCAATTGGTAAGACAATGCATCAAGATCAATTCTTGCCAATAAATCCATAATACACTCCGCTCCCATTTTGGCAACAAATTTATTAGGATCAAAATCATCAAGGTACTGATTATCAGCAGGAAGCGTATCTAAAATATTTAAATATTCTTCTTCTGTCAAAAAGTCTAATCTTTGCAGTGATTCACCATCTGCATTTTTAGCAATACCAGCTTGGATAACTACGTATCTTTCGTAGTAGATAATCATATCTAATTTCTTAGATGGAAGACCAAGGATATAACCAATTTTGTTTGGAAGAGAACGGAAATACCAGATATGAGCAATTGGCACAACAAGATTGATGTGACCTACTCTATCTCTACGTACTTTTTTCTCCGTAACTTCTACACCACAACGGTCACAGATGATCCCTTTGTAACGTATTCTTTTATACTTACCACAAGCACATTCAAAATCTTTTACTGGTCCGAAAATACGTTCACAGAAAAGACCATCACGCTCCGGTTTGTGCGTTCTGTAGTTGATAGTTTCCGGCTTCAATACTTCACCTCTTGATTCTTTCAAGATAGATTCAGGAGAAGCAAGTCCTATGGAGATTTTATTAAACCTTTTTACAGGGTTTTTATCTTTATTGTTATTATTTCTATTATTCATCATAGTTTTTACTATTGATTTATTTGCAATTAAAAATTGATTTTCGTTTTAATCTAAAGTCAAATATCATAAAGTTTTTAAAGTCACAGATGACTTTAGACTTTGGACTTTGAAACTTTCGACTTAAACACTTCCTCGAGTTACTTCTCTAAACTTCAAATAAAAATTTTGAAGTGCTATTTATAAAACCAATTGGGTCTAAATAAAAAATCGGAACGGGTTACGGGTATAAATCCTAAAAACTTCTATAAATGCCAAAGTAGAGACGCGATTAATCGCGTCTCTACAGTTGACAAAATTTATTTATTCTTCTAAACGAATGTCAAGTCCAAGACCTTTCAATTCATGCATTAATACATTGAATGATTCCGGTAATCCTGGTTCTGGCATAGATTCACCCTTAACGATTGCTTCGTAAGTTTTTGCTCTACCGATAACATCATCAGACTTCACAGTCAAGATTTCTCTAAGTGTACTTGATGCTCCATAAGCTTCAAGTGCCCAAACCTCCATCTCTCCAAAACGTTGACCTCCAAATTGAGCTTTACCTCCAAGTGGTTGTTGTGTGATCAACGAGTATGGACCTATAGAACGTGCGTGCATTTTATCGTCAACCATGTGTCCAAGTTTCAACATGTAGATAACTCCTACTGTTGCCGCTTGATGGAAACGTTCTCCTGTACCACCATCATATAAATGTGTATGTCCAAAACGTGGTATTCCAGCTTCGTCAGTCAATTCATTGATTTGATCAAGAGTTGCTCCGTCAAAAATTGGTGTAGCAAATTTTCTACCCAAGTTTTGTCCTGCCCAACCAAGAACTGTTTCATAAATCTGACCAATGTTCATACGTGAAGGTACACCTAGTGGGTTCAACACGATATCAACTGGCGTTCCGTCTTCAAGGAAAGGCATATCTTCATGACGAACGATACGAGCAACAATACCTTTGTTACCGTGACGCCCCGCCATTTTATCCCCAACTTTCAGTTTACGTTTTTTCGCAATATATACTTTCGCTAATTTCAAGATTCCTGCTGGCAATTCATCTCCAACAGTAATAGTGAATTTCTCTCTACGTAATGCACCTTGTAAATCGTTCAATTTAATTTTATAGTTATGAATTAAATCATTAACCATTTTATTAGTTGCATCATCAGCAACCCATTGACCTTTACTTAAGTGAGCAAAATCTTCAACTGCATAAAGCATTTTTTGCGTGTATTTTTTACCTTTTGGTAAAACTTCTTCACCCAAATCATTCATTACACCTTGAGATGTTTTTCCGTTAACGATTAAGAAAAGTTTCTCAACTAATTTGTCTTTTAATTCAACAAATTTAGTTTCGAATTCCATTTCTAAAGCGCCTAAAGCATCTTTATCTTGTGTACGTTTGCGTTTATCTTTTACTGCTCTTGCGAACAATTTTTTGTCTAAAACAACACCATGTAAAGAAGGAGATGCTTTCAATGAAGCATCTTTTACATCACCTGCTTTATCCCCGAAGATTGCACGAAGCAATTTTTCTTCCGGAGTAGGATCTGATTCCCCTTTTGGAGTAATTTTTCCGATAAGAATGTCACCAGGTTTAACCTCGGCACCAATTCTGATCATACCATTTTCATCTAAATCTTTAGTAGCTTCTTCAGAAACGTTTGGTATGTCATTCGTTAATTCTTCGTTACCTAATTTAGTATCTCTAACTTCTAATGAATAATCATCAACGTGAATAGAGGTAAAAATATCGTCACGAACTACTTTTTCAGAAATTACAATCGCATCCTCGAAGTTGTATCCTTTCCATGGCATAAAGGCAACTTTTAGGTTACGACCTAAAGCTAATTCACCATTTTGAGTCGCATATCCTTCAGATAATACTTGTCCAAGAACCACTCTGTCTCCTTTTCTTACGATAGGTTTCAAGTTGATACTTGTTCCTTGATTGGTTTTTCTAAATTTAATTAGATTGTATGTTTTTTCATCAGGCTCAAAACTTACCATTCTTTCTTCCTCAGAACGATCGTATTTGATAGTGATGATATTAGCATCTACATATTCAATAACTCCATCTCCTTCAGCGTTAATTAAAACTCTAGAATCAGAAGCTACTTGACGCTCTAAACCAGTTCCAACAATTGGAGCTTCAGGACGAATTAATGGTACAGCCTGACGCATCATGTTAGATCCCATCAAGGCTCTATTCGCATCATCATGTTCTAAGAAAGGAATCAAAGAAGCTGAAATAGAAGCAATTTGATTTGGAGCAACATCAGTATAATCAACTCTTGTTGGTTCAATTACTGGGAAATCACCTTCTTGACGTGCAATTACGTCTTCTGCAGTAATTTTTCCTGTAGCATCCATTTGGATATTTGCCTGAGCAATCATCATTCCTTCTTCTTCTTCTGCGCTTAAGTAAACTGGAGTAGACACTAAATCTACAGTTCCGTTAGTTACTTTACGGTAAGGTGTTTCGATAAAACCCATTCCGTTTACTTTAGCATAAACACCAAGAGAAGATATCAAACCAATGTTTGGTCCCTCAGGAGTTTCAATTGGACATAAACGTCCGTAATGCGTATAGTGAACGTCACGTACCTCAAAACCTGCTCTTTCTCTCGAAAGTCCACCTGGTCCTAGTGCAGATAATCTTCTTTTGTGTGTAATCTCGGCAAGTGGATTCGTTTGATCCATAAACTGAGACAACTGGTTTGTTCCAAAGAAAGAGTTGATAACAGAGGATAATGTTTTAGCATTAATCAAATCTATTGGCGTAAACACCTCGTTATCTCTAACGTTCATACGCTCTCTAATAGTTCTAGCCATACGCGCTAAACCAACACCGAATTGTTGAGACAATTGTTCTCCAACTGTTCTAACACGACGGTTTGATAAATGGTCAATATCATCAATCTCTGCTTTAGAGTTGATCAATTCGATCAAATATTTTACAATGGTGATGATATCTTCTTTGGTAAGCACTTGCTTTTCCATTGGGATATCTAAACCTAGTTTTTTATTCATTCTATAACGACCTACTTCACCTAAGTTGTAACGTTGATCAGAGAAGAATAATTTATCTATAATCCCACGAGCAGTTTCTTCATCAGGCGGTTCTGCGTTACGCAATTGTCTGTAGATATGCTCAACAGCTTCTTTTTCAGAGTTTGTTGGATCTTTTTGAAGCGTATTGTGAATGATGGCATAATCTCCTTGATTAGCATCTTCTTTATGCAACAAAATTGATTTAACGTTAGAATCGATGATTTCTTCCACATTATCTTTATCGATAATGGTATCTCTATCAAGGATTATTTCGTTACGTTCGATAGAAACTACTTCACCAGTATCTTCATCTACAAAATCCTCGTGCCATGTATTCAATACACGAGCAGCTAATTTTCTACCAACATATTTTTTAAGACCTGTTTTAGAAACCTTAATTTCTTCCGCAAGATCAAAAATTTCTAGAATATCTTTATCTCTTTCAAAACCAATTGCTCTAAAAAGAGTGGTAACTGGTAATTTTTTCTTTCTATCGATATAAGCATACATTACGCTATTAATATCTGTAGAAAATTCTATCCAAGATCCTTTAAAAGGAATTACTCTGGCAGAATACAATTTTGTACCATTTGCATGGAATGATTGACCAAAGAAAACACCCGGTGATCTGTGTAATTGAGATACAACTACACGCTCAGCACCATTAATAACAAAGGTACCACTTGGTGTCATATAAGGAATTGTACCAAGATATACATCCTGAACAATTGTTTCAAAATCTTCGTGTTCTGGATCTGTACAATATAGTTTTAACCTTGCTTTTAAAGGCACACTATACGTAAGACCTCTTTCTATACATTCTTGAATGGTGTAACGTGGTGGATCTACAAAATAATCAAGGAATTCCAATACGAAGTTATTTCTTGTATCAGTAATTGGGAAATTTTCCATGAAGGTATTGTAAAGCCCTTCGTCGCCTCTTTCGTCAGATTTAGTTTCTAATTGAAAAAAATCTTTAAACGATTTAACCTGAACATCTAGAAAATCTGGATAATCAGGAATGTTTTTTGTAGAGGCAAAATTCAATCTTTCAGTCTGATTTGTTATCATCAATGGACAAAATTTTGATTAAAAAAGTAATTTTTCTTTGTACAAATAGGGATTATTTATACGTTCCTTTTACAACCATTACATCTTTAAAAACCAATTTAAGATAACTACTTTCTTATTATCTGTTAATTTTTTTTCCTCGTAATGGGTAAAATGAATTTGTTTTAAAAGGCTCTTATGTACTTACACAAGGCAGACTTTTGTTATACGAAAAATGGTTTAGGTCATTGGGTGACTAAACCCAAGACCTAAACCTTATTCTTTAAACCGAGTTTAACTATTTAAGTTCAACCTCAGCTCCAGCTTCTTCTAAAGATTTTTTAAGCCCTTCAGCTTCTTCTTTAGAAACACCTTCTTTTACATTACTTGGTGCGCTATCAACTACATCTTTAGCTTCTTTCAAACCTAAACCTGTAAGTTCTTTAACTAATTTTACTACTGCTAATTTAGAAGCACCTGCTGCTTTTAATACAACTGTAAATTCAGTTTGAACGTCTTCAACAGCAGCGTCACCACCACCAGAAACTACTGCAGCTGCAGCAGCTGGTTCGATACCGTACTCATCTTTTAATATTGTTGCTAATTCGTTAACTTCTTTTACTGTTAGGTTAACTAATTGTTCTGCGAATTGTTTCAAATCTGCCATTTTTTCTATCGTTTTAAAATGATTTGTAAAAAATATAATTTATTTATTGTGCGCGTTTTTTGTAATAAAATTAGAGTAAGACTCTATTTTCATTATGCTTCCACTTCTTCTGTAGCCTCTTCGCTTTTTGCGAATTGGTTTTGAAGAGCAGAAATAACTCTTTGTGCTGGTGACTGCAATAATCCAATAAGTTCGCCGATAAGCTCTTCTTTAGATTTAATAGTTGCTAATGCATCTAATTGATCATCTCCAATATAAATTTCAGAGTTAATAAAAGCTCCTTTTAATACAGGTTTAGCTGATTTTTTTCTGAAATCTTTGATTATTTTACCAGGAGCGTTTGCTATCTCAGAAATGAATATAGCACTATTACCAGTCAAAACTGAAGGTAAATCTCCATAATCATTAGCTGAAGCTTCCATTGCTTTTGCAAGCAAAGTATTTTTAACCACTTCTAATTTTATACCTGCTTTAAAGCAAGCTCTTCTCAAGTTTGAAGTTGTTTCTGCATTCATTCCAGAAATATCAGATACATAAACAATGTTTGTACCAGCTAACTGTGCAGTTAAAACTTCAATCGCGATTGATTTTTCTTCTCTAGTCATACTAAAAATTTTTAACTACCAATTATACTGCTTTAGGGTCCAAAGCAATTGCAGGACTCATAGTGCTAGTTAGGTAAATACTTTTGATGTATGTTCCTTTAGCAGCAGTTGGCTTAAGTTTGATTAATGTTTGAATAATTTCGTGTGCATTGTCAACGATTTGTTCGCTTCCAAAAGAAATTTTACCAATTCCTGCATGCACAATACCAGTTTTATCAACTTTAAAGTCAATTTTACCAGCTTTAACCTCTTGAACAGCTTTAGCAACATCCATAGTTACCGTACCTGTTTTAGGGTTTGGCATTAAACCTCTAGGTCCTAAAATACGACCTAATGGACCTAATTTACCCATAACAGAAGGCATAGTGATGATTACATCAACATCTGTCCAACCGTCTTTGATTTTTTGTAAATAATCGTCAAGACCTACATAGTCTGCACCAGCTGCTAAAGCTTCCGCTTCTTTATCTGGAGTAACTAATGCTAATACTTTAACATCTTTACCAGTTCCATGAGGTAATGTTACCACACCTCTAACCATTTGATTCGCTTTTCTTGGATCTACACCCAATCGAACTGCGATATCAACAGACTCATCAAATTTTGCAGAAGCAATTACTTTTATCAATGCAGCTGCATCTTTTAAAGAGTATAATTTGTTCTTTTCAATTTTTGAAGCAGCCTCTTTTTGCTTTTTTGTCAATTTTGCCATGTCTTTCTCTTAATTAAAAAGGAGAATCTCCTGATACAGTTATACCCATAGATCTAGCTGTTCCAGCGATCATGCTCATAGCAGATTCGATTGTGAATGCATTTAAATCTACCATTTTATCTTCAGCAATTGCTTTGATAACATCCCAAGTAACGCTAGCTACTTTTTTACGATTTGGCTCACCTGATCCGGACTTTAGCTTTGCAGCTTCCAATAACTGGACAGCAGCAGGAGGAGTTTTTACAACAAAATCAAATGATTTGTCTTTATACACAGTAATTTGTACTGGGCATATTTTGCCGGGTTTATCTTGAGTTCTAGCATTAAATTGCTTACAGAATTCCATGATGTTTACCCCAGCAGCTCCTAAAGCAGGTCCAACCGGTGGCGACGGGTTCGCAGCACCTCCCTTAACTTGTAGTTTAACTACCTTACTAATTTCTTTAGCCATTTTTTAAAAAATTTAACACTACAATCATTGGAAGCGATTGTAATGGATATTATAGATGTAACAAAAAATTATACTTTTTCAACTTGCATAAAACTCAACTCCAATGGTGTTTTTCTTCCGAAAATTTTCACCATCACTTCTAGTTTACGCTTTTCTTCATTGATTTTCTCAACCGTTCCATTGAAACCATTGAAAGGACCATCAACAACCTTAATAGTTTCTCCAATATTGAAAGGAATAGAACGAGTATCTGTATTAACAGCTAACTCATCTACTTTACCTAACATTCTATTTACTTCAGAAAGTCTTAATGGTACAGGCTCACCACCTTTAATTTCACCTAAAAAACCAATAACACTTGTTATAGACTTGATAATATGAGGTATTTCCCCTATTAGATTTGCCTCAATCATAACATAACCCGGAAAATAAACTTTATCCTTGATTATTTTTTTTCCTTCTTTTACAGTAACTACTTTTTCAGTAGGAACGAGAACTTGCGAAACATAATCACCCATCCCTAATCTTGCGATTTCAGTCTCGATATATGCTTTCACTTTATTTTCTTGTCCGCTTACTGCTCTAACGACATACCACTTTTTAATACTACTATCTGCCATAACAAAAAAATTACGCTTTTATCCAGTTAAAAAATCCAGCCAAAGCTTTAGCGAAAATTTCATCTACTCCCCAAGTTGCCAAAGCGAATAATACTGAAAAAACAGCAACAACAATCGTTAGACGTTGAACCTCAGCCCAATCCGGCCAAGTTACATTTGACTTTAATTCTTCAAATGCTTCTGATATGTAATTAACAACTTTTGTCATTATGATTTAGTTTATTTGCACGGGCGGAGGGATTCGAACCCCCATCAACGGTTTTGGAGACCGCTATTCTACCCTTGAACTACGCCCGTCTGTTAATAAAAGCCAGCAACAACCTAAGAAGTTACTGGCTTCATAATTTATTTATAGGATTATGCTACAATCTCAGTTACCTGACCTGCACCTACTGTTCTACCACCTTCACGGATAGCGAAACGTAAACCAACATTTAATGCAATTGCACTAAGCAATACAACATCAATAGTTAAGTTATCCCCAGGCATAACCATTTCTACACCTGTAGGCAAAGTAATGATACCTGTTACGTCAGTTGTACGTACGTAAAACTGTGGACGGTAGTTATTATGAAATGGTGTGTGACGACCACCTTCTTCTTTTTTCAAGATATAAACCTCTGCTTTAAAAGTAGCGTGTGGTTTAACTGAACCTGGCTTACAAATAACCATTCCTCTTTTGATGTCTTCTTTTTGAATACCTCTCAAAAGAATACCTACGTTATCTCCAGCTTCTCCTCTATCAAGGATTTTACGGAACATCTCAACTCCAGTAATAGTAGAAGTTAATTTTTCAGCTCCCATACCAATGATTTCAACTGGATCTCCAGTATTAGCAACTCCTGTTTCGATACGACCTGTAGCAACAGTTCCACGACCAGTGATTGAGAATACATCTTCAACAGGCATTAAGAAAGGTTTTGCAACGTCTCTTACTGGCTCTTCGATCCAAGCATCAACAGCTTCCATCAATTCAAGAATTTTTGGTACCCAAGCTGGATCATTATTCAATCCACCTAAAGCTGAACCTTGAACAACAGGACCATTATCTCCATCATATTCGTAGAAAGATAACAAGTCTCTGATTTCCATCTCAACTAATTCAAGTAATTCCTCATCATCAACCATATCCACTTTGTTCATGAATACAACCATTCTAGGAATACCTACCTGACGTCCTAAAAGGATATGCTCACGCGTTTGTGGCATTGGTCCATCAGTCGCAGCAACTACAAGAATAGCACCATCCATTTGAGCAGCACCTGTAACCATGTTTTTTACGTAATCCGCGTGACCAGGACAGTCAACGTGAGCGTAATGACGATTAGCAGTTTCATACTCAACGTGAGATGTATTAATTGTAATACCTCTTTCTTTTTCTTCTGGAGCATTATCAATTTGATCAAATGATTTTGCTTGACAGTAACCTGCATCAGACAATACTTTTGTAATTGCCGCAGTTAATGTCGTTTTTCCGTGATCCACATGCCCAATTGTTCCAATGTTTAAGTGGGGCTTGTTACGGTTAAAATTTTCCTTTGCCATTTTACTTAATTTTTAATCTTAGTTATATATTAATTTTCAATTTCCTACTTACTTGAGCCAACTACGGGAATTGAACCCGTGACCTCTTCCTTACCAAGGAAGCACTCTACCTCTGAGCTAAGTCGGCAGAGAATTCTGATTGTAGATTTCCGATTCGAGATTTAAAAACTCTAAACCTCCATTCTGAAATCTCAATTTCTTTCTTGTGGGGAGAGCAGGATTCGAACCTGCGAAGTTTACACAGCAGATTTACAGTCTGCCCTCGTTGGCCGCTTGAGTATCTCCCCTTTTATTGATTTTCAGTACCTTAAAAGAACTATTTCCAAATGCTTTGGAAACAAATTTTTAGAGCCGGCGGAGGGACTCGAACCCACGACCTGCTGATTACAAATCAGCTGCTCTAGCCAACTGAGCTACGCTGGCAATATCAATAAAAAAGTCCGCTATTTCTAACGGACTGCAAATGTAGAGATTTTATCTCTCAATCAAAACATTTTTTCAAAAAAATTTATATTAAATGTGCGAACTTATTTTTTCTTTCCTTTTTACCAACAATCGCTCTAAAGATTCAGCACAAAGCTCCACTGCTTCTTCAAAAATTTTACACTGCTTTTTAACCACAAAATCATCACCTGGAACATTAATTTTTATCTCAGCAATTTTGTTCTCTTTATCACTTGTCTTTTCAACTTTTAAAAAAACATCTACGGACACCACCTTATCGTAATATTTTTCTAATTTGTCCATTCTTTCTTGAACAAAATCAACTAGCTTTTTGTCAACAGTAAAGTTAACTGCATGAACATTTACCTTCATAATCATTATTTTTTAATAGTTAAACATTTCCGAACTACTTCTGATTCCTTGGATGCGCATCTCCATATACTTTTTTTAGTTCTGCCAAACTATTGTGCGTATATATTTGCGTTGACGCTAAACTGGAATGTCCTAATAATTCTTTTACTGAGTTCAAATCGGCTCCGTTATTTAATAGATGAGTCGCAAACGTATGTCGCAATATATGCGGACTCTTTTTTACTTTCTCGGAGACAGCACTAAAGTAAGAATTTATTAATCGATAGACAAAAGAATCATTTAATTTTAACCCTTTTTTTGTGAGAAAAAAATAATCGTCATCTACTATTGACAACATGAAAGAGCGCTCCTTCAAATATAAAAAAAACTGATTTATAATTATCGGCAAAACTGGCAATATCCGCTCCTTATTCCTTTTTCCCAGCACTTTGATTGTAGCACTAGACAAATTGACATTAACTACTTTTAAATGAATCAACTCCGTTCTTCGCATGCCGGTAGTATAAAATAAATCAACTATCAGCTTATTTCTTATTTCCTCAAAGCCTACAGGATTTTGCAAATGACCTAATGCATCTTCAACTTCTTTTTCAGAAAACGGAATTTGTACTATTTTAGGAGTCTTTAGCGCTTTATGTTTCAATAGCGGACTCGCCTTTATTTGTTTTGTTTTTAATAGAAATTTATAAAACGCTTTTAAGGATGCAATTTTTCTATTAACTGAGGTATTTGATATATCATTATCGACAAGAGAAACAACCCAAGTCCTAATTTGGCTATAATTAACCTGCTCTATGCCCTCTTGGTCAAAATGAATCGTATTAAATAATTCAAAAGAAGCAATGTCATTACAATACGCAGTTACGGTATGTGAAGAATATTTTTTCTCCAACTGTAGATAATCCCGAAATGCATCTTTATTAGTAGCCATAAAAAAACCGTTAGCATCAAAGTTATAAAACTTTAATGACTAACGGTACTTTATTCTAATAGATATTGACTAACTCTCTAAGTTATCTCTCATATTTTGGATATAAGCCGCTTTTTGAATTTTGATTCTATTTGTAACTGAAGGCTTAATAAAAGCAGTACGTGCTCTTAATTGACGAACAGTTCCTGTTTTATCAAATTTTCTTTTGTAACGTTTTAACGCTCTATCGATATTTTCTCCGTCTTTAATTGGTATAATTAACATAATATAGACACCCCCTTTCTTTAAGTGTGCAAAAGTAAACATTATTTTGAATTACGAGTCATGAATTATAGATTATTTTTGGGCATGTCGGCGGACACCACTTTTATCATTCACAAAACATCAATTCGTCCGCCGTCAGGCTGTCCGTTGCAAGTCCTCATTGCATTCCGGGCTTTCCTCTTCCATCCTTCACGCAAAAAAAAGAGCCAATCTACAATTTAATGCATCTTGACTCTTTATACTATATTCAATTTTCAAAAACTATCCTTTCAACAAATTTCTGGAAATCACTATTTTTTGAATTTCTGTAGTTCCTTCCCCAATGGTACACAATTTAGAATCTCTATAGAATTTCTCCACTGGATAATCTTTAATATAACCATATCCTCCGTGAATTTGCACCGCTTCATTCGCTACTTTTACACAAACTTCTGAAGCATACATTTTAGCCATAGCTCCCATCGTGGTAACCGGTTTGTGTTGTTGTTTCAAGAAAGCCGCTTTATGCAACAATAATTCCGAAGCTTCAATTTCAGTTGCCATATCGGCTAACTTGAATGAAATTCCTTGAAATTCACAAATTGGCTGCCCAAATTGATGCCTTTCTTTAGAATATTTCAACGCCGCTTCATACGCTCCCTTAGCAATTCCTAGCGACAATGCTCCAATAGATATTCTTCCTCCATCTAAAACTTTCATCGCTTGAATAAAACCTTGTCCTACTTCCCCTAATCTGTTGGCATCAGGAATACGACAATTATCAAATATTAATTCAGCTGTTTCACTGGCACGCATTCCTAATTTATTCTCTTTTTTCCCAGAAGCAAAACCTGGCATTCCTTTTTCGAATACAAAAGCAGTCATTCCTTTTGAATCGCCTTTTTCACCGGTACGAACAATAACCACAGCGATATCTCCCGAAATAGCATGTGTAATAAAATTCTTAGCTCCATTAACAATCCAGAAATCTCCATCTTTTTTTGCCGTAGTATTCATTCCACCTGCATCTGATCCTGTATTGTGTTCTGTCAATCCCCAAGCACCTATATGTTCAGCGGTCGCTAGTTTCGGAATCCATCTTTTCTTTTGCTCTTCGTTTCCAAAGGTTAAAATATGATTCGTACATAAAGAATTATGCGCTGCAACTGACAATCCAATAGATGGATCAACTTTTGATATTTCTTCTACAATAGTTATGTATTCATGATATCCCAATCCAGAACCTCCAAGCTCTTCTGGAACTAAAACACCCATAAAACCCATTTCACCTAATTTTTTAAACAAAGGCACAGGAAATGTTTGCGCTTCATCCCACTCCATTATATTTGGACGAATTTCTTTTTCAGCAAAATCTCTTATAGATTGTGCAATCATAGATTGCGTTTCGTTGTAATCAAAGTTCATTGTGACAGTGTTTTATTTTAAAAGTCCAAATATAAGCCAATTAAATTTGCTTTATCAACAGGAAATCCCTTAATTTTTGTTAAATCCTCAATATTCTTAATATTTCCTATCATACTCCTATAAGTCACAATTTCTTTAGCCAAAGCATATCTGAAATAATAAAACTGGGAAAGCTCTTTTAAAGAAGCATTATTAATCGCTATTTTTTTAAAATTCGGGAGTACTGAAATTTTAAAATGGGTATTCAAATTTTCAATAACTTCAGGTGATAACCCCCAAACATCTTTCATTTGTTCCATGGAAACAAACCCTCCTAAACTTTCTTTTTGTTTTAAAATCCGCAAAGAAATTGCCTCACCTATTCCGTAAATTTTTATCAAATCCTCCTTGGTTGCCTGATTGATATCGATTAAAACAATTTTTTCCTTTTTGGCAAAAGCCTGATCTGGATAATTTTTATATCCTTTATATTCTTTTTTATTCTTTACCCAATCTGGAAATTCAAAAAAGGGAGCAATCACATTTAATAACGAATCCGAAACTTTAGTCACGTTTTGAAATTCCTCTGCAGAATTAACATATTTGTTTTCTTTTCTAAAAGCCAACAAGCGGTCAATTTCCTGAACTGACATTCCTAGTTTATATCCTTTATAGTCTGTAATAAAATTAGGATTGAAAGGATATATTTTAGGGAAAGCCTTAGAATTATCAGTTTTCATGGAATCAATTTGAGATTGTAGTGAAAGCCATTTCTGTTTCTCTGGATAATTCTTTATGGCAGCACTAAAATCAACAAAAAAATATATCAGTTGCAAAACAATGATAATCGCAAATAATAAAAACAAACCATTACGTTGTTCACGAGTGAACTTAAAATAAGTGAGAATTGTTTTATAACTCATACAATGATTTGATTTTAATTTATTTAAATACAAATCCTAAAATTATAAATTAAATCTAGACGCTTTACTTTCTAAAGGAAAATATTTGATGCAACTGAAAATTTATTCTGAGTTCCAACGTAATATTCGATACAGATAGATCCCACAAAGGATTTTCTACAGCATAAACCCCTAAAAAGAGTTGCAGATTATTTTTTTATAACTTAAAACTGAATTATTGTTTTTATTTTTTATAAAAAAGAATACATTTGGAGCTTAATAACAAAAAACACACAAAACATGTCTATTTGGAAAAGAAAACCATTAGCTCAGCTTTTAGCAGAGGCCGCTGATTCTGAAAAGGGATTAAAAAGAACATTAACTGCTTGGACTCTAATTGCATTAGGCATTGGTGCTATAATTGGCGCAGGATTGTTTGTAAGAACTGCTATGGCTGCTTCACAAAATGCAGGACCATCTGTGACAATAGCGTTTGTTGTTGCTGCTATTGGGTGTGCATTAGCCGGATTGTGTTATGCAGAGCTTTCTTCTTCAATTCCTATTTCAGGTAGTGCTTACACCTATACCTATGCTACAATGGGTGAATTTTTAGCTTGGATTATTGGTTGGGATTTAATTCTTGAATATGCTGTAGGCGCAGCCACTGTAGGAATCGCCTGGAGCGAATACCTTAATAATTTACTGGTCAATGTACTCCACATGAGCCCAATACCCTATTCGTTATCACATTCTCCATTTCAAACTGATCCAATAACTGGTGAACATGGAATGATCAACTTACCAGCATTATTTATAGTTGGTGTTATTAGTTTATTATTAATAAAAGGAATTCAAGAATCAGCTTTTGTTAATGGAATCATTGTAATCGTAAAAGTTGCTATTGTAATAATGATCATTGTTATAGGATGGCATTTTGTAAATCCGGCAAATCATACCCCTTATATTCCAGCAAGTTCAATTTTCACAGATGAACATGGGATCGATCATAAATTTGGAGGCTTTTGGGGAATAATTGGAGCAGCCGGAACGGTTTTCTTTGCTTTTATAGGATTCGATGCTGTAAGTACAGCTGCACAGGAAACGATAAACCCAAAAAGAAATATGCCAATAGGTATCTTGGGTTCATTAGCTATTTGCACCGTATTATATATTTTATTTGCTCATGTTCTTACCGGAGTAGCAACTATAGAAGATTTTAGAACAGGTGGTAAAGAAGCTTCTGTAGCATTTGCAATTAACAAATACATGATTGGATATGCTTGGTTAGGTCAATTAGTAACAGTAGCTATTTTGGCAGGATTTTCTTCTGTAATTTTAGTGATGCTATTAGGACAATCCAGAGTATTTTATGCAATGGGTAAAGATGGTTTATTGCCTAAAATGTTTAGCGACTTACATCCAAAATACAAAACACCATACAAAGCTAATATCGCTATTTTAATAATTGTTGGCGCATTTGCCGCTTTTATTCCTGGAGATATCGTAGGAGACATGACTAGTATTGGAACATTGTTTGCTTTTTCATTAGTATGTGTATCCGTAATAATTCTAAGAAAAAAAGAACCAAACATGGTTCGCGAATTCAAAACACCATTCGTACCTTTAGTTCCAATTTTAGGAGTTATCACTTGCGTCTTGATGATGGCAGGTTTAGGTTGGACAAACTGGCTTAGACTTTTTGCATGGATGGCAATAGGTGTTATTTTCTATTTTGCTTACGGAAAGAAAAATAGTGTATTAAACAATACTAAAGAATAAATTTATTTTCACAAAATAAAAAAGGGATTATAAAGTACTTAAATACTTTGTAATCCCTTTTTCTTATTTATATATTTTACAAATCAAAAACTGAAGTGCGTTTAGCCCGAATTAAATCCTTCAAACGAATCCAAAAAGCCAATGTCAAATAAACGGCAAACCACAATCCAACAGTAACAAACGACAAATAGATAAAAAACAATCGCACACTACTGGCCCTCATTCCTAATGTATCAGCCATACGGGAAGAAACATGAAAACCGTGTTTCTCAAAAAAAAACTTGAGTTTGATTACTACTGACATTTTTTATTTTATTTATTGAACTGGTTATCGTTTATTCGAAAAACAAATTTACAACATTACAGCAATCTCCAGTAAACAAATCCAAAATAACTCAATCAGTATTTTTTCAACAATTCCATCCCTACGGCACATTCTAAACATTTGCTTTTATTACAATATTCATTTTTGAGTTGTAACAAAGATTGCGTTTCAAAAGCACTTTTTGGTTGTATTCCAAAAGAGCTAAATTTATCTATAATCGCATTTTTCTCTGGAGCGACTTCACTTAAAAGATCTATCAAATCCTCTAAAATTTCCTTTCCTTGACTTTTTGCAAAAGCAAACTGAAGTGGAATGATAGTATTTATAACAATCAAATCGATGAAAGATTTAGAAAGCGGTTTCTTTTTCTTCGTACTTTCTTTGTCAAATTGATAATGATTTAACCAATATTCCGAAGCGGATACTTGAAAAACTCCGTAAATATCTTTTAATGAATTTAGAGTGCTTATTTTAGAAAATAAATTTTGCTGACTGTTGTATAAATTGGCCAATTGAGAAAGTCGTATCGTAGGAAAATTATCCGGACGATGCTTAAAAAACTGAACTGGTTCAATGCAACTTTTCTCTATTTGATATTTATGTAATAAGTAGAAATATCGAAATTTTAAATCTTTGAAATAATTATCTTCTTTTTCTGAATCCAATAATCCTGAAGCTCCAAAAATCAAAGCTTCTAGATTCTCCACTTCAAAACTTTCCTTTCTTATGATTGAAAAGGGAATAGATTGCGCTATTTTTAAAAAGATTTCCCCATTCGTATTCAGACCAAAATTCTTTGCTAAAAGACAAAACAAAACCGCGTCCCAATCTTGGTTGGTTTGTTCCAATAAATCAAATATAGGTTGTGATTTCCTTTCTAAACGCTCAAAAAACAACCGTTCTTCCCAATTTTCAAAAGCAAATTCATCAATCTCTTTCAGTTGCTTTTCGCAAAAAACCCAAGATTTAGGAGCCATTAAAGATTGGTAATTTTCGACAGTCTCTTTTCCAACATATTCTTTGAGTTCCAAAACCGGAATTTCAGTATTGTTGCTTCTAAAAATCGCTGTGTCATGTTCCCAAACCACATGTAAAATTACGTTTTCATAACTCGTATCTTTTTCGTGATGATGCACATACCAATCTGAAGATTTAAGATGAATTTCAACGTTTCCAGCCCATTTCTGCTCCCCAATAGTAATTTGAGCATTGAAGAAATCAGGACCTGCCAATTCAAGATATTGACCTACATTGATAATGGTGATTTCCTCATTGTTGAATGTTTTTAAATTCAAAGTATCGAACTTTTTGAATTTCCAGAGATAATGGAGAAAATCTTCTTTCATTTTGATATTTTAGATGAAAGACTAAAGTAATGAAAAAACAGAAATGAAAGAAATTTATTTCAATAAATACAATTTAGCGCAAGCACGAGCATCAGATAACGCTTCGTGATGATTTAATGAAATATTCATTTCCCTACAGCAATCACTTAATTTGGTTGGTTTTAATCCTTTGGCTTTATAAATTTTTACCGTGCATTCCCAACGAGAAGCGATATTCAAATCAGCATAATCTAAACCATAAAGCACCATTGATTTGGCAAGAACATTTCTGTCGAAACTCTCATTATGAGCTACAATAACCCTATTTTGTAGCCGTTTTTGAATTTCTGGATATATTTGTGCAAATGATTTTGCATTTACCGTATCACGTGGATAAATTCCATGCACTTGAATCGTAAAAGGAGAATATAAATTATTTGGCGGCTTGATTAAACTGACAAATTCATCTACAATTATTCCGTTTTCTACGGTAACAATACCTACGGAGCAAGGATGGAATGCTGTTGCGGTTTCAAAATCTATAGCAGTGAAGGTCATTAAATTTGCATTTTTATAAAACTAAAAAACCACAAATTTAACGAATTTAATTCGTCAAATTTGTGGTTATAAAAATTTTAATACTTGAAAAATATATTATTATTTTATTGAGCCAATAATATCATATTTAGTAATAATATGGTGATTTCCATTCTCTAATTCAACCAAAACCGCATCGTTTTCTTTGGTAAATAATTTTGAAACTTCTTCTATTGAGGTTCCTAATTTTACGATTGGAAATGGTTTTCCCATAATTTCTTTAATAGGTCTGTCCGCTACATTTTTATCGGCAACGTAACTTTGGAACAAATCACTTTCATCAACCGAACCTACAAATCCTGTGACATCAATCACCGGAATTTGAGAAATCTTGTATTTACGCATTCTTTCTATAGCGTGTGAAACTAATTCTTCTGTACGAACTACAATCAATGGTTTGTCGATATGATCTTTGATAACATCTTCCGCTTTTTTGATTTCCTCATCCAAAAATCCTCTTTCACGCATCCAATCATCATTGAACATTTTGCCTACATAACGACTTCCAGAATCATGAAAAAGAACCACAACCACATCTTCCGGTTTGAAATGTTCTTTGAGTTGCAACAATCCTTTTACCGCTGCACCAGCAGAATTGCCTACAAATATCCCTTCTTCAAGTGCTATTTTTCGGGTATAAACCGCTGCATCTTTATCCGTTACTTTTGTAAAACCATCAATCAAAGAGAAATCAACATTCTTTGGTAATATGTCTTCGCCAATTCCTTCGGTTATATAAGAATAGATTTCATTTTCGTCGAAAATTCCTGTTTCATGGTACTTTTTAAACACAGAACCATACGTATCAATTCCCCAAATTTTAATATTCGGATTTCTTTCTTTCAAATATTTCCCAACTCCTGAAATTGTTCCTCCAGTTCCTACACCCGACACAAAATGAGTGATTTTACCACCGGTTTGTTCCCAAATTTCAGGTCCGGTTTGCTCATAATGCGCTAAAGAATTGGATGGATTATCGTATTGGTTTACATACCAGGAATTAGGTGTCTCCTCCGCTAATCTTTTAGAAACAGAATAATACGAACGTGGATCGGTAGGTTCGACATCAGTAGGACAAACTACTACTTTTGCGCCTACAGCACGAAGAATATCCATTTTTTCTTTGGACTGTTTATCCGAAATCACACAAATAAGTTTGTACCCTTTTATGATAGCCACTAATGCCAATCCCATTCCGGTATTTCCTGAAGTCCCTTCGATAATGGTTCCTCCTGGCTTTAGTCTTCCATCCGCTTCGGCATCTTCAATCATTTTAACAGCCATCCTGTCTTTTACAGAATTTCCCGGATTGAAAGTCTCTACTTTAGCAAGTACCAAAGCATCTATTCCGGCAACAACTTTATTAAGTTTTACTAATGGTGTGTTGCCTATTGTGCCTAATATGTTTTCTGCGTAGTGCATTTTATTATTCATTTAAGAGCGTTCGTTGTTATAAATCACTATACAAAGATAGCATATTGTTACAAAAAAATCCTGCTTAAAGAATTTTACACTCTTTATTACTTCGCTATACTTTTATTTTATTGGGAGTTCCTTTAATTTTATTTACAGTAATATCCTTCACTAGCTTATTCTCTAGCGAGTAAAAGCATATCGGTTAGCATTGAAAAAAGGACTTTTTTGCTAAATAGTGCGCTACTATTTATTAATTGAAGAAATTCCAAACCAGTCCAAAACGGATTGTAAAATCACGAGACGGATTATTAGGTGACGCGTAAAAATTGTTGCCCGATAAAGAGGAATTAAAATGCTCTGCTTTAAAGTAAATTCTGGTTCTTTGAATCTTGGCATTAATAAAGAAATCAAGGTTTGGGGAATTGCCAATTTCCTTTTTGTTTTGAACGAAAAACTCACCAATAACTGGATTATAATCATTGGCAAAATATTTCGTAAAATAATTCAAAGAAATACCTGTTTGCAAAAACAAAGCTTTCTTTTTGAAAAAAGAACCCGAGTAATAGAAGGTATTTCTCGTCACAATTTCAGGAACGTTTAAGACATTATCTTGCTGATCAACTTTTTGATACAAAACAGTATTATCTAATGCGAAACTACCAAATTTCAATTCTTTGTTCACTTTCACAGACAAATAATTTATGGTATTAGCGTATTGTGCCGGAGCAACGATTTGAGTACGTGCCAATATTTGCGCATCAGTTGAAACATCATTAAAATACAAATGATCATTTAGAACGGAATACTGTAACGAGGCATTAAACCACGGTGTAATTGCATTAGCACTAATTGAGTTTATTTTCTCATTCTTGAAATCATTTGACCAGTTGTACTGAACATAACTACTCTGATACAGATTGTAATTATTATTTGGTAACTTATTTATGTTTTGATATTGAAATGATAACTGCGTATCCTCATTGAAACCATATTTAACTTTAGCATCTAAATTTGATAACGATTGATTCGTAATCGATCTTGAATACAAAAATTTCCCATTCCATTTATTTTTTTGATACTCATATTGCCCTCCTGCATTATTTATTTTTTGAGCCAAAGAACCCGGAACCGTTTTATTATCAAAAATTAATATCTGGTTGTAGTAATAATTAGACCTAAAATCATCTACAAAAAACTGAAATTTTCCTAAAGTTGTGTTCTCATAAATCAACCCGGCTCTATTATACATTTTATTGTAACGGGTTTGATCATTGATTCCACTGTCTTTAAAAGAAGCCCCAAATCGATATACAATTTCAGAACCCACGGTAGAAGGAACGGTTACCTGATTGTATTCGAAAAACTTATTTTCATAATTAAATTGGTGCGTTACATATAAATTATTTGCGCCTTTATTTGCATTTATTCTAAAATTGTGATCTAAGAATATTCTTTTCCCTTTCAGAAATGATTTAGCATTTAAAAAAAAGACTTCAAATCGTTGTCTATTATTGTATTTTGGATCTTCACTTTCAAAATCACTAATGGTTGTAATTCCTCCATTTTCGTCATTTAAAATGTCTTGTGATGTAAAATGTGCATTAGAATAATAGCGCTTATTTTTAGTGTTATAGCTTACGGTAAATCTGAAATTTCCTGTACTTGCCAATTGATTTAAATACTCTCCCTGAGAGCGCAATCCTCTGTAGGCTATAGAAAAATTAAGATTTTCAGACGTGTTTAAAGCAATGAATGCATCTGTCGATTGTCCTTTTTGCATGACACTTTTAAAATATAATTCGGTAACTGGAGTGGCAACTGAACTATATCGTATTTGGTTTGCCTCCAGAAAATTAAAATGTTTCGCTTTGAAACCAAATTCTGGTAAAGGCGAAAAATCAGTTAAACTATATTGCAACGTATTATACGTTTGACCTTCATTTGCAAAAGGCAAAAGTCCAAAAATGTCTTTTCGCAAATAATTATGGCTGTATTCTTTTTGGATAGTAAGTGAAGTATCTATGTAAGTTGTGTCTCGATCCAAAGTAATCACGCGATACATATCTATGGTAGCTACAGGTTGTTTAACCTTTTTGATAGAATCGGAACCGTTGTATTTGCTATTGTAATCTAATTCTTTACTATTTCTTTCTTGAGAAAACAGCAAAGTGGAGAATGATATAAAAATAAAAAAAAAGAAAATTCTCATTTGAATGGGGTATAATTAGGCAATTATTTTTACAATTTTAATCAAGCAAAGGTAATTTATAAAAACATATAAATAAAAAAACACAGCATTTTATAGGATTGTTATAACAAATAGATAACTAACGGGTTTTTACAGCGAAAATTTTATAATATTTGTTTCTTTAAAAAACAGAACATGCTCGAAAACAATTTTTCGAAAATTATCCTCGAAAGCGGAACTGATGAAGCGGGTCGTGGCTGTCTTGCGGGTCCAGTAACTGCAGCAGCCGTTATATTGCCTTTCGATTTTGAAAACGCTATCCTGAACGACAGTAAACAATTATCAGAAAAAGTTCGAGAAAAGTTAAGACCTATTATTGAGCAGCAAGCCATTTCCTTTGCGGTAACGCATCTTGAGCCTTTGGTAATTGACGAGATTAACATTCTGAACGCATCGATAAAAGCGATGCAAGAAAGCATTCTAAAACTCCATCCCAGACCCGAATATATTATTGTGGATGGAAATGCGCCATTAATCCACAAAAAAGGAATAAAGAACCGTGGAGGAAAAATTTTTACTGCTGCTGAACTCGAAATTTTAAATTCGATTCCAAACACCAGTATCATAAAGGGAGATTCTAAGTTTATGAGTATTGCTGCTGCCTCCGTTTTGGCAAAAACCTACCGCGATGAATACATGAACCGCATTCATGAAGAATTCCCAATGTACAATTGGAAACAAAACAAAGGATACCCTACCAAAGAACATCGTGAAGCGATACGGAAATATGGGATAACGAAATACCACCGAATAACGTTTCGATTATTACCGGAACAATATTCTTTTGATCTTTGATTGCCGATTAACGATTTTTGATTTAAGATTTCTCAAATCTAGCTTCGAACAAATGGGAGAAATGTTTTAGGATTTTCTCTTTCACTTCTTCTTCGTTTACTCTTTCAACTCCAAGTTCTACGTTTAATGTAGTTACGGCTTTACCGCGAATTCCACACGGAATGATGTTATCAAAATAACCCAAATCAGCATTTACGTTTAGTGCAAATCCATGCATGGTTACCCAACGGGAAGCACGTACGCCCATGGCACAAATTTTTCTTGCAAATGGAGTTCCTGCACCTAACCAAACTCCGGTTTCGCCTTCACTTCTTCCACAAACAATTCCATATTCTTGAAGGGTAAGAATAATGGCTTCTTCCAGAAAACGCAAGTATTTATGAATATCCGTAAAGAAATTTTCTAAGTCAATAATTGGGTAACCCACAATTTGTCCGGGTCCGTGATAGGTAATATCGCCACCACGATTGATTTTGTAGAAAGTGGCTCCTTTGGCTTCGAGTTGTTTTTCGGATAAAAGTAAATTGCTTAAATCACCACTTTTCCCCAAAGTATACACGTGCGGATGTTCCACAAAAAGGAAATAATTGGGCGTTTGTAAACTCGTTTCCTCTCTCCTATTTTTAATTTTTAAGTCAACTATTCCTTTGAACAATTCTTCTTGGTATTCCCAAGTTTCCTTGTAATCTTTGTTTCCTAAATCTTGAAGTTGGATGGTTTTGTTCATTTGTCATTGCGATGAACGAAGCAATCCTATTTCGTTCCCTTATTTTTGATTGGCAAAGGTACAAAGGTTTGTTGAATGTTTATTTTAAAAATAATGATGTTATGAAACCCAATCCCTAGCCCAGATTACAGTGGAAATCCTTTTTATTTTTGCTGCCAAAAATAAAAAGATTATAACGGAAAGCTGGAAATAGCTCCAAAAAACGGTTAGCACTTTGCTACTTTGCTACTTATACAGTATCTTTGTGCTCTTAAAAACAGCATAAAATGGCATTATCCGAACAAGAAATATTACGTAGAGAAGCACTTACCGAATTACGCAATTTAGGCATTGAGCCTTATCCAGCAGCCGAATTTATCACAACCGCTTATTCGAGCGAAATCTTAGCCGATTTCGAGAAGTACGAAGGAAAGGAAGTTGTTTTAGCAGGTCGTTTGATGGGTAAGCGTATCATGGGAAAGGCGTCGTTTGCAGAATTGAAAGATGCAGAAGGACGTATTCAAATCTATGTTTCTAGAGATGATATTTCGACTGATGAGGAGAAAACAATGTACAATGTGGTTTTCAAAAAACTATTGGATATTGGCGATTTTATTGGGATTCGCGGAACGGTTTTCAAAACGCAAGTTGGGGAAATCTCGGTTCATGTTTATGGATTGACAGTTTTGGCGAAAGCCTTGAAACCACTTCCTGTGGTAAAAACGGATGCTGATGGAAAAACGCACGATGCTTTTGCCGATCCAGAACAAAGATACCGTCGTCGTTATGTGGATTTAACGGTGAACGATCATGTCAAAGAAACGTTTATCAAAAGAACTAAATTGTTCAATGCGATGCGTTCTTTCTTTAATGATAAAGGATATTTGGAGGTAGAAACACCTGTTCTACAACCAATTCCTGGTGGAGCTGCAGCGCGTCCTTTTATCACGCACCACAACTCGCTTGATATGCCTTTATACATGCGTATTGCGAATGAGTTGTACTTAAAAAGATTGATTGTTGGTGGTTTTGAAGGGGTTTATGAGTTTTCGAAAAACTTTCGTAACGAAGGAATGGACAGAACGCACAACCCGGAATTTACTGCTATGGAAATATATGTAGCCTACAAAGACTACAATTGGATGATGAAATTTGCCGAAGATCTTTTGGAGCATTGCGCAATTGCCGTAAATGGAACTTCAGAAGTGACTTTTGGAGAACACACCATCAATTTCAAAGCGCCTTATGCACGAGTTACAATGACCGATTCTATCAAACATTTCACTGGATTTGATATTTCAGGAAAAAGTGAAACAGAGCTATTTGACGCTGCCAGAGGTATGGGAATTGATGTAGATCCCACAATGGGTAAGGGAAAACTGATTGATGAGATTTTTGGAGCAAAATGTGAAGGAAATTATATTCAACCAACTTATATCACGGATTATCCAAAGGAAATGTCACCATTATGTAAGCAACACCGTGACAATCCAGAATTGACAGAACGTTTTGAATTAATGGTTTGTGGTAAAGAAGTAGCGAACGCTTATTCTGAATTGAACGATCCGATTGACCAAAGAGAACGTTTTGAAGACCAAAGGAGATTGGCTGAAAAAGGAGATGATGAAGCCACTGGAATAATTGATGAAGATTTCTTAAGAGCTTTAGAATATGGAATGCCTCCAACATCCGGAATGGGAATTGGGATGGATCGATTAATTATGTATTTGACTAATAATGCTTCTATCCAAGAAGTGTTGTTGTTCCCGCAAATGAGACCAGAAAAGAAACAAGTTCAAATTGAATTGCTAGACGAAGAGAAATTAATCATTGCTCTTTTGAAAACCAATGAAAGCAAAATGGATTTGGGATTATTGAAAGTAAAATCAGATTTAAGCGGAAAGAAATGGGATGCTGCCATGAAAGGCTTGGCTAAGCATGGTTTAGTGAAAGTAGCTTTAGTAGGTGGTAGTAAAGTGGTGGAATTAGCCGAATAAAAATATTAAAACACTCATTTAATCTGTTGGATATTAATATTGATAACAGGTTATGACATTAGTTTGTAAGTAAAATTGGGTTTAGGCATTTTGTATGATTGTATAACTTGTTACTTTAACAACTCGAGACTTATGGAAAAAATAAAAAACGGCGTGTATAAAACTTTGACTGCGTGAGCACAATTTTATTATAACCTAATGTCAAGTGAATAGTTCAAAGTTTGGGTTCGAATCCCTACTCACGCGCAAAAAAAGGAGCTTCGATTGAAGCTCCTTTTCTTATTTATGTTCTTTGATTTTCTAAAAATAGTACTAACCCATCAACATTAGTATATGGGTTTAAATTAAAAATCTCAACGCCGTAATTATTTTCAACAACTGATAATCTAATATTTTCAGCATTTGATTTGGCAGAAGCCAACTTATCTTTTAGTATCGAATAATGTTTGAAATCATTTTTCTCATAATTTTCCATTCCAACACATTTCTTTAATTCTTTTTCCAACACTTCTTCAGAGGCAAATGCCCTAGTGGAATTTCTGAAATGAAACAAATACCAAGCTTCGAAACAAATACTTGAAAAAATGACTGATATACCTTTATCCAAAGCTAACTTGAAAGCTTCATCCCTTTTGTCCTGATTATCATGATCAAAAACCACAAATATTTCTTCAAAACCTTCTCTTTTCGCTTTTTTTATTGCTTCTTCCACAACTCCTTTACAATCTACTTTATTACTTTGAAAAACTTCTACACCTATAGTCTTAGGCAAACGAAAATCCTCTTTCATTGCATTAAAATAATTTTTCTCGGTCAATCCTTCACATAAAATTAACACTTTAGATCTAAATCCTCTTGTTTTAAAAGTATTACTGGGTCTTTTAGCCATAATTATGAATTTATAAAATCAATCAATTCATGTCTAAAAGTTTCTCTGGCAATATTTGGAACTGCACCCAATCTACCCTCTAAATACCATTTTTCATAATTTCCTTCTCGAATTCCTTTTATATCCGAAACTGCAAACATCTCTGTTTCTCCTTTTTCATTTTTTTCGACCAAATTAATTTGATCTCTTCTTAATTTATTTTCCGGACTTAACAAAGTGGTATCGTGAGTAGCAAATATAAATTGTGCTCCTTTTTTATTTACTTCTGGATCATTAAATAGTCCTAAAATAAATTGAGCAATTTCAGGATGCAAACTTCTTTCGAACTCATCTACTACTAAAACATCTCCATATTTTAATGTTTTAAAAACAAACGGAACGAATGCAATTACCCTTTGAGTACCTGAAGATTCTTCCTCAAACTCAAATTCAATTTTTTCGTTTTTATCATTCAAATGAAATGTTTTAATTTTACCATTTATTTCTTCAAAATCAACAACTTGAGTATCGATTTTCTGAATTAAAGATTTAGACAATTTCAAAGGTGTTCTCCACAATTCTGAATTCTTAAACATAATTGTACTGAACATTTTATTAAAATCATGGGAATGAAAAGTATCAGTTGTAAGAACAGCTATAAAATCAATACTTTGATAAACATTTTTTATAACTTCTACATTTTCTAAAGCTGCTTTACCTAAAAACAACTGATTTTCTGTTGTACGCAATTTGATCGTTTCAAATATTCCTTCATAACCATTCCCTTTAGAAAATTCTTGACGACTCCTTTCAAAAACCTTAACCCGTAACCCTTTTGGATAAATAAATAGTGATTCCTTTAAAATTTCATTTCTAAAAACTTCAAGAGAATAAACATGCAAAATATTTTTAATTAATAAATCAATCGAAAAACAAGATGCTTTTTGCGAATTATCTTTATTTAGTTTAAATGGACTGTATAAGCTTATTTCTTCATTTGGTTTATTGTCCGTAGATTGCCTCACAAACTGTATAAAATCATGCATGCCTTTTACAATATTACTCTTTCCACTAGCATTTGGACCATAAATAGCAGCAGAAGTAAGTCCATAATAGTCTTTGTTCTTTATTGCGTTTGGATTTGTCTTTATAATTCTGTTAACTGGATTTTTTAAATCGCTAGGAATCATAGACAATTCAACCATTTCATTAATAGAACGAAAATTAGTTATTCTAAAGTTTAACAACATCACTTAAAGGTTTAATTTGTAAATATATTGCAAATATAGACATTAATTGACTTCTGTCCGCCAAATCTATCATAAAAAGGGAGCTTCAATTCGAAGCTCCTTTTTTGTTGTTATAAAGTATAATTCAAATTGACACTCCAACGGTAATTGGCTTCGATTTTTGAATTGGATAAATGTTGATTGATGGGAAGCATCGCATTGACACCGATCGAAAAGTCTCCTTTTCCGGCTTCAATCCCAAATTTACTAAAAAGAATATCTCCTGCTGTATCTGGTAATTTCTGCCCAAACTGTTTGTTGGTTTCATACATTTCGCCCGCCAAGCCCAATTGTGGAACCAGTTTTATTGTAGGTAAATCAAAAAGATAAAACAGCGTACTGGCATAATTAAATTGATTTCCAAATTGATACTGCTTTTGATTTTCGGTTTTGAAAGTATAATTCAGCATGGTACTTAATCCCAAATTTTTCTTTTTTATAACATATTCCGATACCAAAAGATAATCCCAACTGCCTGTTCCTACTTGGAAACTCTGATTAACACTTCCGGTATTGTTAGCTTCCTCAAATTTCCCTGTTGGTATTTTTACTCCACCGCCCAATTGCAGTTTATGGGTAAAAACTGTGCTATCTTTTTGCGTTTGATATATGGAGTACATCGCCATAACGGAGACATCGCCTAATCCTTGAATATTTTCTGTTCCAGTGGAACGTTCTCGATTGTGAAAATGATACGGAACCAATGCCGAAATCTGGATTTTTTCTGTAATTGGTATTTTTGTCCAAATTTGGATTGTATTGAAATTTTCGTCAATCCACGGTGAGTTGGCAAAAATTCCGTCTCTACTGGTATAACTTTGATTGAAATAGCGCAAGCCTACAAAATTATTATTCAGCATGGAACTAAATCCCATACTTCCACCACTGGCCGAACAGCCACAAGCATCACAATCATCTTCGAAATCTTCCAGCAATTGCATTTTCTGGAAAGTAAATCTCGAAATGCTATCTTTTTCAATCTTAGCAGAAACAAACTGGTTTACAAAAAGAAATAAAACAATAATTAAAATTTTATTTTTCATGGTTTTAATATTCTGAGAATCGTTTATCGGTGAGATATTGATTATCTGTTAGTGTTTTTAGGAAGGCAATTAATTGTGTTTTTTGAGCATCAGAAAGCGGAATTCCTAAATTTCCGTTTTGTTTTAGAATTGGGTCTAAAGTTGCCCCATTTACAATTCCGGAAGCATAATGATTCAAAACCGATTCTAATGTCCCAAATCTTCCATCGTGCATGTAAGGGGCTGTTTTTTCAACATTTCGCAAACTTGGCACTTTGAATTTATAATAATCTGTTGCTACTTGCGTCACACGAAATCTTCCCACATCATTTATTTGCGGATTGACCGCTAAACCATTATTCCGATAGGAATTATCGGTCATTAAATCTGTGGCGTGACACGAAGCACATTTTGCATTAAAAAGAGCATACCCAGTGGATTCTTCCGAAGTTAAAGTCCCCCCCGTTTCATTACGTCGGTATTTATCAAATTTAGAATTGGATGACGTCACCATCAACATGAATTGAGAAAGTGCTTTCAGCATATTTTCGGTATTTATGGTCCCATCAGTAAATGCTTGCTGAAAAAGCTTTTGATAGGTTTTATCCGCTTTCATCATGGCAACAATTGTCGTCAGATCACCATTCATTTCAATCGCACTTGTCAATGGAATAATAGGCTGTAAATCCAGATGCATTGTGGCTCCATCATACATAAATGCCGTTTGATAGCCAAGATTTTGAATCGGAGGCGTATTTCTGGTTCCTATATTATCTCCAACGCCATGACTGAAAGTATGTCCGTGATGGGTAAATGCATTTTCCTGAATGTGACAAAACCCGCAAGAAACAAGACCATCTGAAGACAATCTTCCGTCGTAAAATAGCTTTTTTCCCAGTTCAAATCCTTTCTCTGTTGGTGGATTCAGCGCGATATTATAAGCCAAATCCGGAAAATTAGACGGCACTTCGAAATCTAAAGGTTTATTGACATAAACGTCATCTTGATCTGAACAACTGGAAAGTAAAGTCAAAAAGAGAAATAACAAAATTTTGTTCATCTTCGTATTTTTTAGCCCTGATAGTAATGGAAAGCCCGCAGCAGAAAAATGTAGTTTTTCTTGCTGGAAAAAAGCGACCAAAGGAAGCTCTTTTTCCAGCTTAGAAAACCACATTTTTTAGCGAGGACTTGCAATGTATAGCAGGAAATAGCTTCTAATTCAACACGAATTAATCGTTATGAACGTGAGCTACCGTAAACATTCCGTTAAGATTTGCTGTGATTAAAGGCAAATTTGTACCGCCCATAATCATGGCTCCCATTCCACCCATATTATTATCAGACAACTTGATTTTGTTTGTTCCGTCAATAATTTTAGACACATCGGCTACAACATGAATTTCTGGAGTAATGGTAGTACGTACCATCGCTTTTGTTGGTAAATCAAGCGTAATTTCGGTATAGTTATAATTTGTTCCCGTTTGTCCTGTATGAACCATAAACGAGGTACTGTTAGCCATTGTTGGGGACGTAAATGTACCTTCGAAAGCAAGGAATTTATACCCCGCAGACCAACTCCACAACATATCGGCAGCTTGAGCTGTAGCCAGGAAATTTCCTTGGCCCGCTGCGCCCAATTCCCATTGCGCTTTATCAACTCCTATTCCGAATTTTATTTTGGTATAATTTGCCGCAGGAACATTGGTTAATTCTAATAAGCGACTGGCTACAGTAGCTTCGTCAACAATAAAATAGCTTTCACTTTTTGGATAAGTAAACGTTGTTCCATCCTCTTTGGTCAAGACGATATTACTGATAATGTATTTAATTTTATTGATTTTCAACACTTCGTTGTTGGAAGTCGTGTTTGCTTGAGTACTTAAAATCAAGTCATTTGAACCAAAAGAATTATCGAATTCAACCCCTAAGTTTCCTGTTCCGGAGATTACCTCATCATTAGTAGTACAGCCTGTAAATACAGCGCTTAATGCAATAATTGCTATTGCTTTATTCAGTAAATTTTTCATTTATATGATTGTATATTTCTTCTTATTTGCTTTGAAATAATTACGCGTACAAGCTGATTTCAAATGAGATTGTCAAATGAAAAAATACACGCAAAAGTGTTTCAACTAAAATTTAGGAAATAAAAATGGGCGGATGAAAAATGGAATATAAATTCAGGTGAGAATATAAATTATTATATTTTGAATGTATTGTTGTTTTGGTATTTCCATTATAAACTAATAAGGAAAAGTCGTTTTTGATGTCCAAGATTAAATCAACAGTATCAAATGTTGTATTCTTTTTGTTAGAAGGTGTTTGTTTTTCTTCTTCTTGTGCTTTGGCTAATTCTTTCATCAAATGGCACTTTCCATTACAATGCATCATCGGTTTTGCCTTGTTAACACAAAGTACTTTTGAAATATATTCATAATTAACCGCATATTCTAAAACCGGAAATAGTGGTTTTAGAAACAGGAATAATACTATTATGAATGCTATTTTTTTCACGGGGCAAAGGTAGATTATAATTTTTTAAAGTAAATATAATTTAAAAAATTAAAAGCCCCTTTTTTATTTCATTTCAACATTTCTTCAAATTTCAGAAAACAATAAAATAGGCCTGAAAAAACTTCAAACCTATTTAGTATTAAACCAGAATTAATTCAGGAATTTCAATTTCTATCAATTCAGTTTTATAGGAATTAAATTGATTTAGAATCTGTTTTTTAGTGCTTTCGAAAAAAGGTGTTGCTGAAAATAAATCTTCATAATATGCAATTCCTTCCATCAAATTCTTTTTAAATGAATGCCATTTTTTTATTTGTGACGCAGTAATTTCATTCGAAACTGCTGAGATTTCATTTTTCAAATAATCCAAATACATTTTTAATTCTTTGACAAATAAATTCGGGCGATCTGTAACCATTAATACAGAAGCGTTTCCATAAATATGTTGCACCATTTTAGAAAGCGAAACTTCCTGATCAAAATAAGCCATGTTTGGTCCGGGACAAATGATCACACCTTGTGCCTGTCCTTTAATTTTAATGTCATTTTCAAGATAAGAAGCATTAGCCAAACCTACGCAAAGACACGCTTTTTCAGTGATACTGCTTTTCTTTTTTTCGAAAATTTCCGCAGATAAAACCTCTTTTTGTTGTAGTAATTCTTCCAGTTTTAAATCTTGGTATTTTTTGGAAGAAGTACAAATTCCTTTCACATCGTATTCTTTGCTTAACGCCAAAAATCGCTTTGGACACGAACTTCCCGCTTTGCTTTCTTCAATACGTTTCAATTTCAATTTTTCATTGGTCGTTCCTCGTAACGTATTAAAAGGAATTCCCAACGGCGAAATATGACTTAAATACAGATCCTTTTCTTTGGCTCCAGCCAATAATGCTCTGGTGTGTTTATCGACCGAAGTAGCTTCAGGAACCAATAAAAACGGGGAACCCCAACCCACAGAATATACATCATAATGGCCCAATAGAAAATCATGTTCTTCAGCAGTTCCTACGCCGCCTTGAACGGTGATTTTTAAATCCAATGGTTGTTCCGGAACATGCATTTCTTTTTGTCCCAATGCTTTCACCATCAACTCATGCGCAGATTGAATCAATTGTTCTTTTTTCTGTTTGAATTCTTCTAAAATGGGTCCCAACAAATACCCTTCGGTTGCAAAAGCATGTCCGCCACAATTTAAACCGGATTCAATTCGATATTCAGAAACCCAAAGTCCTTTCTTGGCTAAAAAATTTCCTTGAATCATCGCCGAACGAAAATCGCTTACTTTCAGCGTGATTTTCTTTTTCAGCGTGTTATTCAAATCTGGAAAGAAAGCCGTAAAATTCTCAAAATAACTATACAATCTTGGATTCATTCCCGCAGACAAAACAACTGAAGATTCTAATGTACTATTCGCAAAACCCCGAAGAGCAGCATGTGCATCATTGAAAGCAATTGGTAATTGTTCGTCTTTAATGAAATTATCCTTATCGAGTTTGGTCATTATATTTACATCAATAGCACCCGGATAAAGATTATTCTTCAGATAATTTTCAACATTTTCTTTGAAAGCAAAACCGTCTTCCAACAAATTTTGCAAGCCTAATTTAATTTCCGATTTATTGGGCAACATTGCCATGTAATTTTCTAATGCCAATTTGCTCTCGGACAATTCGATTTTCAAATTTTCAAATTTTTCTTTTACGATTTTGTCAACCAAATTCAAATAAGAAGTAATGCGTTCTGCCCTATAATCATGAATTTTTTGAGTGATTTCTTGGTAAGGAAGATCAAATTTCTTACTGTAAAATGCATTCATTTTTTCGATAAGTTCATCATCCATAATTGAAATCACAGAAGAGATTCCATACTTCGCCACTCTTATCGGGCTATCAATCGTATATGCAAGTCCCATTACCGGAATATGAAATGTATGAAGTGGTTTAATTGTTGTCATGCCAAAATGATTTAATAAATAAACCACAAAAGTCGAGAAACAAAACGGCATAAAAGCTGATAAATATCATGCGCTATAAATTACTACGCTGAAAAAAATAATACTTTTTAGGTAGCTGAACAATAAGTTTTCTCCCATTATCCAAACGGTAAACTTTTGTTAACGATTAAACTTTTCATTTCTTCTGTTGTCTTATAACCATAACTTAAAACAATAGAAATGAAAAAATTAATTATCGCCGCATTATTAGTTGTTGGTATGTCCGCTTTTGCTCAAGACAAAAAAGAAATGGAAAAAAGACCTCATAGAGATGAGATGGAAAAATTTACTCCAGAACAACGAAATCAATTAATGTTAAAAAAAATGACATTAGACCTAGACTTGAATGCCAAACAGCAAGAACAAATGAAACAAATCATTGCTGAACAAAGTACCAAAAGAGAAGCTATGAGAACGGCGCGAAAAGCAAATCAGGAAAAACCGACTAGTGATGAACTTTTTGCTATGAAAAACAAGATGCTAGATGAGCAAATTGTCATGAAGAATAAAATGAAAAGTATATTGTCTCCGGAACAATTTGAAAAATGGGACGCAATGAAAGAAAAACAGCACCAAAGAAATGGACATCGTGGACATCATGGAGGAGAAAGAAAAGCAGAGTTAAAAAAATAACATAAATAAAAACCTCAAAATTTAAGATTTTGGGGTTTTATATTTTGCCGTAATGACATATTGCAATAGCTTCTTACCCTAACATCAATGTCACTTCCTGATTCAATTCTAATTCCGAATCATGTTCAAAGAAAATGGCTCTTCTTTCAAAAGCTGCTTTTATCAAATAATGGCTTCCTTTAAAATAACATTGTTTTACAACTACGTGCATCATTGCGTTATCGACTACTTTTAATTGGTGTGGATACAATAAAAGTGTTTCATCATCTCCATCCAGTTCAATTAATTGTGATAATTTCAATTCATTTACTTCTCCAAAAAGAGACGCAACATATTTATTTGTGGGATTTTCATATAGGAATTTTGAGTTTCCTTTAGCAACTACCCTTCCGTTTTGAACCACTATCGTTTCATCCGAAAAAGACAAAGCATCTGTACTATCATGCGTGGCAATGATACAGGTAATTCCCTTTTGTTTTAAATAACTGAATAAATTTCTACGCAAGGCATTTTTTCTGAAGGAATCAATCTGACTAAAAGGTTCATCCAACAAAATTATTTCCGGCTCCAACGCCAAAACTCTTGCCAATGCTACTCGTTGCTGTTGTCCCCCACTAAGATATTTGGCTTTCACTTTTGCAAATTCAGTCATTTCTACCATTTCCAAAAGTTCTTGAACTCTGGCTTTCTTTTTCTCTTTATAAATATTAGACAAAAACTTCCCTACGTTCTCTTCAACAGATATATAAGGCATCAAGTCAAAATCCTGCGCTAAGTATTTAATATAATCTTCCCCGGGAACAAGATTGCGTTTGGGTCCAAAAATGGGTTTATTATTATAGGTTATTTCCCCTTCATCTAAATCATATAATCCATATATCAATTTCAACAAAGTACTTTTCCCACAGCCACTTTCACCAATTACAGCTACATTTTGTCCTTGAGTAATTTCAAAACTAACATTCTTGATAACGGGATTTTCAATGTAAGTAAAAAATATATTTTTTATTTCAAGCATGTTTAATATTTAAGAGCGCAAATTTACAATGTTTAATTTAAAAATGTAGTCAAAAAAAAAGCTGTTTCATTACGAAACAGCTTTCATTTTTATAGAAAATTAGTTTATTGCTTCACTTCCGTTTTTGCATCTTGAATCATTTTCTCATTTGCGGTAATGGCAAATTCAACACGACGGTTTTGACTTCTTCCATCAGCTGTTTCATTTGAAGCAATTGGATCAGCAATTCCCAAACCAGTTACTTGAAATCTACTAGAAGAAACCCCTTTGCTTGCTAAATAACTTTTAACTGATGCAGCTCTTTCTCCAGAAAGTTTTAAATTATAATCTGCTGGACCAGTACTGTCAGTATATCCGTAAATAGTAATATTAGTATCTGGATATTCTCCAAAAACAGGAACCAATTTATCTAAATTAGCTTTTGCAGAAGCTGTCAAAGAAGATTTATTAGTATTAAAACGCACTGCATTTTCATTCAAAACTAATTTAATTCCTTCTCCTACACGAACTACTTCAGCTCCTGGAAGTGCAGCATCAATTTCTCTTGCTTGTTTATCCATTTTGTTACCAATAACCCCACCAGCAACTCCACCAACAACTCCACCTAATACCGCTCCTAATGCTCCGTTACCACCTTTACCTAAATTATTCCCTAGGACTCCTCCTAAAACAGCTCCGGCAACAGCACCTATTCCAGCTCCTCTTTGTGTTTTATTCGTGTTTTTAACTGCCTCACAGCTAGTAAACATTGAGCCCATTAACATTATTGTTGCCATTGCAACTATTGAAATCTTTTTCATATTTGTATTTTTAATTAATTAGTTTTTTTGAAATTGGTAAACCACATCAGTCATTTTTCCTCCTACATCAATTTTATCAATCAATTGAAAAGAAGTTTCTGTTTGGTTTGCTACATATAATATATACCCTTCTCTAACTTTTTTTGCTTTTATGCCTGCATCCAAAACTTTCAAAATAAATTGACCATCTTTATTTACAAACCAAGTAATTGGAGAACTAAATGCAGTACAATTCGCTTTTGTCAAAGCCATATTTCCTTTATTATTATTAGAAATAAATTTCCAAGTACTGCCTACAAAACACTCTGAATCGGCAATTTGAAATGAATTCACTTTAATGTATTGTGAACCTGGATAGGTTACGGAACTGATTACCCAGTTTCCTTTCATGGCAACTTGCCCTTTTCTATCGGTATTCGTACTTGTTACTGATGTTGACTTACATGCAAACATCAAAACTGCTAATGTGCATAATAAAATGACTTTTCTCATCGTTTTGAAAAATTTGTGATTAATATTAGTACAAAGATACGAAGCATAAAAACAAAAATGTTTCACAATTAAATTAATTTATATCATAATTAACGCTTACGACAATTTGTCACTTTAATCTAGATTGGTATCTTATTTGACTGAATAGTTCCAAATTCAAACTTAAAAATTCAAAATATGACAACTGGAAAAATTAATGTTTCGGTAGAAAACATCTTCCCCCTAATCAAGAAATTCTTGTACAGTGATCACGAAATTTTCTTGCGTGAATTGATTTCAAATGGGACTGATGCAACGCTAAAATTAAAACATTTAACAAGCATTGGCGAAGCCAAAGTAGAATATGGCAACCCCATTATCGAAGTAAAAATCGACAAAGAAGGCAAAAAACTGCACATTATCGATCAAGGTTTAGGAATGACTGCAGATGAAGTAGAAAAATACATCAACCAAGTAGCCTTTTCTGGTGCTGAAGAATTTTTGGACAAATACAAAGATTCAGCTAAAGATTCAGGAATTATTGGTCATTTTGGTCTTGGGTTTTATTCTGCATTTATGGTGGCCGAAAAAGTGGAAATTATCACTAAATCGTTCAAAGACGAACCGGCAGCACACTGGACCTGCGACGGAAGTCCTGAATTCACCTTAGAACCTGCTGATAAAACCACTCGTGGAACAGAAATTATTTTACATATTGCTGAAGATTCTTTAGAATTTCTGGAAGAGTCTAAAATCAACCAGTTATTAAATAAATACAATAAGTTCATGCCTATTCCAATTAAATTTGGAACTAAGACAGAAAAAATTGAACAAAAAAAGGGTGAAGAAGTTGCTCCAGAAGACAAAGAGGAAACTTTCAAATCGGTTGAAGTGGACAACATCATCAATAATCCAAATCCAGCTTGGACTAAACAACCAACTGAATTATCAGATGAAGATTATAAAAATTTCTACCATGAATTGTATCCAATGCAATTTGAAGAACCGTTATTTCACATTCATTTAAATGTGGATTACCCGTTCAATTTAACCGGTATTTTATATTTCCCAAAACTGGGTTCTGATTTGCAAATTCAGAAAGATAAAATTCAATTGTACCAAAATCAGGTTTACGTAACGGATAACGTAGAAGGAATTGTTCCTGAATTTTTAATGATGCTAAAAGGTGTTGTTGATTCACCGGATATTCCATTGAATGTATCGCGTTCTGGATTACAAGCTGATACTGCCGTTAAGAAAATCTCGAATTACATCACGCGAAAAGTTGCTGATAAATTAAAGTCTTTATTCAACGAAAACCGTGAAGATTTCGAGAAAAAATGGAACGACATTAAAATCGTTTTGGAATACGGAATGCTTTCTGAAGATAAATTCTACGAAAAATCAAGTGCTTTCGTTTTGTATCCTACAGTAGATGACAAATTTTACACGCTGGAAGAGTTAAAAGAAAAACTGGCCGCTAATCAAACGGACAAAGACGGAAAACTAGTTGTTTTATATGCCGGAAGTAAAGAAGCACAACACTCTTATATCGAAATTGCAAAAGAAAAAGGATATGAAGTGTTATTACTAGACTCCCCGATTATCTCGCATTTAATCCAAAAAATTGAAGGCGACAACAGCGGAATGACTTTCGTGCGTGTCGATTCAGACCATATTGATAATTTAATCAAGAAAGAGGAAACTACCATTTCTAAATTATCGGAGGAAGAGCAAACCAATTTAAAAACTGTTTTAGAAACGATAGTTCCAAAACAAAACTATTCCGTACAACTGGAAGCAATGGACAGTCAAGCGGCTCCATTCATTATTACGCAACCAGAATTCATGCGTAGAATGAAAGAAATGAGTCAGTCTGGCGGCGGTGGCGGAATGTTCGGAATGGGAAATATGCCGGAAATGTACAATTTGGTTGTGAATACCAATTCAGATTTGGCTACAACCATTCTAAACAACAAAGACAAAGATGCTCAGGAAAGTTTGGTAAAACAAGCGCTTGACTTAGCCAAATTATCACAAAACCTATTAAAAGGAGAAGCATTAACGGCTTTCGTGAAAAGAAGTTTTGAGATGATAAAATAAGTAGAGAACCCATTTTATGAAGTAAAATGGTGTGAATCGCTTATTCCGAACTTGTTTCGGAATATCCAAAATGCTAAAGGCTGTCCACATCGGGCAGCCTTTTTTTGTTTAGGAGCAGAATGATTGGTTTTCATAAGAACGCCTCGTCCTGCTGTCCATTACAATCCACGCCCGATTGCTTCGTCCCTCGCAAAGGCGCGGGATTTTCATTGCCATCAGGGCTATTTAGAGTGTTTTTATTTTCACAATAATGTTCATCAAAACCGCTCAAACCAATTCACTCATTAAATAATCGGTTGTAACTATTTGTAAAGAATTATTTATATATTTGAATTATAACAAAGTATGACGTTTGTCATATATATCTATCCATAAATGGGCGGCTTTGTATGATTTGGTCATACATATAAACGAGTTACAGGATATTGTAAACCAATCTATGCGTTGAAAAAACAAGCAGAAAAATGGATGTACTTTGGAATAAAATTTGTTGTATATTTGATATAATAAAATCTTTACTTAAAATGGCAAAAACTTCCAAAAACATATTTGTTAGAAAATTTTCAGGTTCTTCAGTATCTGTTGGTAGTCCTTTTGGTAAAATACTAATAAATAGTATTGATTCAAAAGCGGTTGCTACTGCTGTAAGAGCATCTATTAAAGGAAAGAAACAGACAGTAAAATTATCCGATGACACGTTAAAGCATATTGAATTAGCTAAAGCAGAATAGATGGAAATTGCTTTAGGCGCCTTGATAATAATTATTTTACTGCTTCCAGGAATTTGCTTCAGAAAAGGATACTTTTCTGAAGAATTCTCAAACCAATACACAATAAAAGATTTCTTTCAATTATTTGTAAATACTTTTATTCCAAGCATAGTTTTATATTTAATTGCTTTACCAATAATCCTTATTTTTGGTTATAAATACAATATATCAACACTTATAGGTTTAATTTCCTCAAACGATACTCTTTTCGTTAAGTCTGTAGATAAAGTTGGTAAATTTCAAAATGAAATTTTATTATTCCAATTTATAATTAATTCTATATCCTTTTTAATTGGGTATCAATTAAAAAACCACTTTATCCGAAAATCTTTAGACTCTACAATTGAATTTTTCAGATATAAAAATATTTGGCATTATGTATTATCTGCAAAATTCATAAATTTTGAACGTTCCCAAATTTCGCTTAATAATAACACGGTGGAAGATGTAGACATAACTTATGTTGATGCATTAGTTGCAGTAGGCGAAAAAGTTTTTATTTATAATGGAATGTTGGTAGATTATCAATTAGCTACAGAAGGACATCTTGATTTTTTAATAATTAAGGATGTTCAAAGAAAACAAATAGATAAGAGAAGATATAAAGATGTTAATGGTCACGTAATAATTCTAAAGTATGAAAATATAATAAATTTAAACTTGACATTTATAGAAGCCGAAGAAGATGGTTTCGGAGGAGTTAGTTTTAGACCAATATCATAAAACAACATCCTGTAACACACGCTACAAGCAAGCGCAAAACGCACGTCATTAGTCCAATAAAATAAGAAAATTTAATCATTAATATAATATTTCATCCATTTAAAGTATTTTTGTAATAGACTTAAATTGGAGCTAAATCTATATGAAAAATATTGACAAAAATAGTTTAGAAAACGCATATCGATTGTTTGAATCGAACGACATTGACAAAATAGAAATCGGCACCACAAAAGGCCTCAAAGAAATATACCGCTATCTATTTCATGGTTTATATGATTTCGCTGGAGAAATAAGAAAACTCAATATTTCTAAAGGCGGTTTTAGATTTGCAAACGCTTTATATCTCAGTGAAATTTTAGTAAAGATCGAGCAAATGCCCGAAAATAATTTTCATGAAATTGTTGCTAAATATGTCGAGATGAATATTGCTCATCCTTTTATGGAAGGTAACGGAAGATCTATGAGAATTTGGCTGGATATGATTTTAAAAAATAGACTTAAGAAGGTTGTAAATTGGCAACTCGTTGACAAAACTCTTTATATACAATCAATGGAGAGAAGTCCAATTAATGATTTGGAATTACGGACTTTATTACAAGAAAATCTAACTAACGATGTTAACGATAGGGAAATTATCTTTAAAGGAATTGAACAGTCATATTATTATGAAGGCTACGAAAAAGATGAAGAATAAAATCCCCCAGCGAGCGTCTCGCTCGTGCCCACAAACAAAATCAGATAAATAAATTACAACTAAAATGATGTACGTATTAATTTAAATGAGTTTACTTTTTGTGGCAATAGGATTTATTGTAACAGTAAATAAATAAAGCCGTTTTCTCTAACAAGAAAAAACGGCTTTTTGCAAACTTCTATAGACTAAAGGCCTAATCGTATGCTGGGGGCACGCACGCCTATTTGTGTATTTACCGAAGTATTGCTTGGTGTTCTTTGATAATTTCTTTGATCATATTCGTAATAATAAAATCCTGCGTGTCCATAAAAGGAATCACTGTGGTGGCAATGGGCATCACAATGAGAATAATGCGTGGTATACACATCTTGCTTGCTGGCAATATAAGCCTGATACGCTTTTCTATTCTTTTTCCTTAAATCCTTTTCGTAGGCTTTTTGCTCTTTCCAAAAAGCTTTCTCTTCGGCTTTCGTTTTAGCCTTAAATGTTAATTCATAATTGGCATCTTGACTACCTCTTTGTTGATAATACGTAATTTTATCGGGATTGCTATTTATACTGGATTCACTTTCTACACGGGTTTCTTGTGCCTGTACTGTTGCTATTGTTCCTAAAAAAAGTATTGCGAATAAGGTTTTAATTGTTTTCATGATTATAAATTTTAATTACAGTTACTATCGTTTGTATTGCTAACTTCAATAGTAAGACAACTGTAAAGTACTTTACCCTACCTAAAAGTTGTATTATTTTAAAAAAATATCAAAATACTGCAAATAGGCAATTCATCCAACTTTGAATCGAATTGCGTACTTTAGATTTATACAAAAAACAAAACCACAATTATGACCTTACATATAGAAACTCCTGCCTTGCTTTTCTCTGCCACATCATTGATTTTACTCGCTTATACTAATCGGTTTCTAACAATTGCCACTATCATTAGAGGACTGAAAAAAGTATACAAGGAGAAAGAAAACAGCTTGATTTTATTGGAAATCAAAAACTTAAACTTACGATTAACACTCATTCGCTACATGCAAATGGCTGGTGTATTGAGTTTATTCCTATCGGTATTTACCATGTTGTTATTGTTTTTAGAACAGCAATTATTTGGCGTTTATCTTTTTGGATTGAGTTTATTTAGTTTACTCATTTCATTGGGTTTATCATTTTGGGAAATAAACATTTCAGTCGATGCATTGCGTTTGCATTTAAGTGATTTGATAGAAAAAGAGACAAAATAATTCTCACATTTAGAAGAAATTTTTAAATTGTTGCTTTAAGGAAATACTAAAACTCGCATCTTAATTCATAATTGACACGCATCCTAACAACAAAAAACTATCTTTGCCCGCTTTTTAAATTAGAATAAATGATAAAGAACAATGTATTAAAAGGAGTCTTTTTAGTAGGTCTTGGCGCAACGAGCTACGGAATGCTGGCTACGTTTGTAAAAATAGCTTATGGCGAAGGTTTTACCACTCCCGAAGTGACAATAGCCCAATTTGTATATGGAATTCTGGGAATGTTGATTATCAATAGCTATCAAAAAGCTAAAAAAGGGAATGATGTTGTAAAAGCCTCCAAGAAAAACATTTTTCAATTGATGCTTGCCGGAACTTCTCTGGGAATGACAAGTGTTTTTTATTATTTAGCCATCAAATACATTCCAGTTTCAATTGCTATCATATTGTTGATGCAAACGGTTTGGATGGGCGTTTTATTCGAAATGATTTTAGAAAAGAAAACACCTTCCACACAAAAAATCATATCCGTAATCATCGTATTAATAGGAACGGCTCTTGCTACGAATCTAATTCAGAGTAAAGTCGATTTTGACTGGCGCGGTATCGTATTAGGACTTTTATCAGCGGCTTCGTTTACCACAACAATGTTTACCGCTAATCGTGTGGCAACACATGTTTCGTCAGCGCAACGCAGTTTATTTATGCTTTTGGGTGGAGCAATAATCGTATTTGGGTTTGCAATTGCAACACAAAACACTCCTTTCAATTTTGAGATTTTCATGAAATGGGGAATTGTATTGGCCCTTTTTGGGACAGTGATTCCACCATTATTATTCAATGCAGGTTTCCCGCTTACCGGAATTGGATTAGGAAGCATTGTATCCGCATTAGAACTTCCGGTATCGGTACTAATGGCTTATTTTCTTTTAAGCGAAAAGGTAAATACCGTTCAATGGTTTGGAATTCTTTTAATTATTCTGGCTATTATCATCATGAATGTAAATTTTAAGAAAACAACCTAATTTTCATTTAAAGCTAAAATTATTAATTTAATTGTATTATTTGTATTAATAATTTTACTAAATTCGTAACAAACAACTTGTTATGACTTTACCTTGGCATTTATACGCAATGGCTTTTGTTTATATTTTAGCAGGATTAAATCATTTCAGAAACCCTCGACTTTACCTAAAAATCATTCCTCCTTATTTTCCAAATCCAAAATTATTAAATTCCATAAGCGGTTTTGCTGAAATACTTCTGGGAATAGCACTCTGCATTCCTGCTACTTCAAAACTTGCCTCTTGGGGGATTATAGCGTTGTTATTTGCAATTTTTCCAACACATATTTATATGTATGTAAATGAAAAAGCGAGAATGGGTTTACCCAAATGGATTTTACTTCTGCGAATTCCCTTGCAGTTTGGCTTGATGTATTGGGCCTTTCAATATACATTTTTCAATAATTAACTTTACCCTTAATTTAAATAAATCTATTATGAAAAAACTTTTTGCAGAATTTTTCGGAACCTATTGGTTGGTATTTGGAGGTTGTGGCAGTGCACTTTTTGCTGCTGGAATTCCTGATTTAGGAATTGGATTTGTGGGCGTTTCTCTAGCTTTTGGTTTAACGGTTTTGACTATGGCGTATGCAGTAGGTCACATTTCCGGCGGGCATTTTAATCCAGCAGTTTCTTTTGGATTATGGGCAGGAGGTAGATTTTCGGCCAAAGAATTACTGCCTTATATCATTGCCCAATGTGTTGGTGCTATTGCCGCCGCAGGAACTTTGTTCACAATTGCATCCGGAAAAGCTGGTTTTATGATAGACAATACTAAGGCAGGAGCTTTTGCTTCGAATGGATTTGGTACTTTTTCACCCGATGGATATTCCATGCAAGCTGCTTTTATAGCCGAATTTGTATTGACATTATTTTTCTTATTGATTATTCTTGGTGCAACCGATAAATTTGCAAATGGAAAATTCGCAGGAATTGCCATTGGTTTAGCATTAACCTTAATCCACTTAATTAGTATTCCTATCACCAATACTTCTGTAAATCCGGCAAGATCATTATCGCAGGCTTTATTTGTAGGAGGTGAACCTTTATCACAAGTATGGTTGTTTTGGGTAGCACCAATATTAGGCGCTATTATGGCTGGTTTTATTTATAAAAATCTATTACAGGATAATTCAGAAGTATAGCTTTTTAAAAAACATATTTATTACAAAGAGGAAAATGAACCCGCAACGTTACGTTTTTCTCTTTATTTTTGTAAAATGAATTCACTATTTCAATCGGAACCGATACATCTCCATTTGCCGGATGCAGAAATTATGTATTATCCAGCTTTTTTTGACAAAGAAGAAGCCGATAGTATTTATGCTGAACTGATACATGAAATTACTTGGCAACAGGATGAAATTCGAGTTTTTGGTAAAATTCATCCGCAACCTAGATTGACAGCTTTGTATGGAAACGAAGGAAAAACATATTCCTATTCGAATATAAAAATGCAACCGCATCCTTGGAATTTGCTTTTGCAAAAGATAAAATCACGAATTGAAAGTGTTTCTGATACTAATTTCACGACCGTTTTACTCAATCAGTATCGTGACGGAAAAGACAGTAACGGCTGGCACGCCGATAACGAAAAAGAATTAGGGACAAATCCTGTAATTGCTTCAGTCAGTTTTGGTGCTGAACGCATCTTTCAATTAAAACACAATTCTGATAAGGACCAGAAAAAAAGCATCATTCTGGAACACGGGAGTTTATTACTAATGAAAGGAACCACGCAGCATTTCTGGAAACACCAGATTCCAAAAACCGCTAAACCCATAGGTCCCAGAATAAATGGTACTTTTCGGGTAATCAAATAGATAATTTCTGCTAAAAATCATTAGATTTGAAATAAATACCCAAATTATGAATGATATTATTGCCTATTTTTCTACAATTCCATCTTCACATAGGAGTTTAATTCTTGTGAGTGGAATCACTATTTTTTGGTTGATAGAAAATGCTTTTCCGCTTTTTAATTTCACCTATAAAAAATGGCATCATGCCAGTATCAATATTTTTTTGACTTTGACGACTATCATTATCAATTTCTTACTGGCTTTTATTTTATTAAAATCTGCAGATTGGACCGTTGCAAACCATTTTGGAATTCTACAATGGCTTCCACAAATGCCCTTAGGAATTTACGCTCTTGTTGGATTACTTTTATTGGATTTAATAGGCGCTTATTTAGTTCATTTAGTAGAACACAAAACTAAATTACTATGGCGTTTTCACTTAATTCACCATACTGATACTTGGGTTGACACAACTACTGCAAACAGACATCATCCAGGAGAAAGTATAATTCGTTTTACGTTTACCACTCTGGGTGTTTTAATCGTAGGAAGTCCCATGTGGATGGTTTTTCTTTATCAGACTTTATCCGTTATTGCTACACAATTTAATCACGCCAATATTTCGCTTCCTAAAAAAGTAGATACGATTTTGAGTTATTTTATCGTCTCTCCAGATATGCATAAAGTACACCATCATCATATGTTGCCCTATACTGATAGTAATTACGGAAATATATTTTCGATTTGGGACCGTCTTTTTGGGACTTTTATGGCACTCCCGAAAGAAGAAATTATCTATGGTATCGATACATATCCCAATCCCGAAGAGCACAATCAATTGAAAAATTTGCTCGAAATACCGTTTCAAAAACCACGTTCAACAGAAAACAACTAAAAAACAATAAAAAAAATCTTGTTTTGATACGAAGTAATTATTTTTTTTCTTAATATTGGAATATAATTAGAAATGACATTTATTAATCATTAACAACTTATTTGAATTAATTTTCACGTGATGAAAAAGAGTAACCGCAAAGAATTGAACTGGGAACAAACAGAAAAACTTGTTACACTGGCCTTAGAGGAAAAAAATCCTTTTGAAATTATCAAAAAAGAATTTGGTTTGGCTGAAAAAGAGGTTCTTGAGATCATGAAAAAGAAGATGCCAGCAGAAAAATTTGAAATGTGGAAAAAGAAAGCTACTGCAAATAAACCAAAACCAAAACCTGTTAAAATAGATGATTTTGATGAAGATTTGGATGGTAAATATTACATAAAAAATAAACTTGACTAAAAACGAAACTCCTGTATATTCAGGAGTTTTTTGTTTTTAGTCAAGTTTATTTTTTATTCTCAAGTACCTTTTTCAAAATTACATTTTAAATAATATTAATAAATAAATAAATAATATTTATAAATTTATAAATATTGTTTATATTTGTATACTAATTCAATGGTATGCAACCAAAACTTCCTATCCAATGTCCGAGTTGCGAAAATGCACTTTCGGTCACCCAGCTTAGCTGCGAAAATTGCGCGACGATAGTGTCAGGCAATTATTCCTTACCGCTACTCCTTCAAATTTCTGAAGAAGAACAAAACTTTATTCTTCAATTTTTCATGACAAGCGGAAGTTTGAAAGAAATGGCTTCTCAAATGGGAAACAGTTACCCCACCGTAAGAAATAAGCTAGACGATATTATTCAAAAAATAAGCTCCTTAAAACAAAACCAAAACAGATGAAAACAGTACTATTTAACCCTTTCGAAAAATATACGGAAAGGATTTTAATTGTTGCAGGGTTGACAGCTACTCTTATTGGTGGTTACTTAGGTTTTGTTTTCAATGCGCGCTTTGACGGAGTTATTGATTTACATTTTGTAGAAAGAGTAACTCTGTATCAACCTATTTTAGAAATTGGAATTAATATTTTATGTACAACTGTTTTATTATTTATTGTTGGCAAAATCATTAATCCAAAAACGAGAATTATTGATATATTTTTGACAAGTATGATTGCTCGAATTCCATACTACATTATTACTTTCTTCAATGCAAATAATAAAGCGTATACTATTTCACAAGGAATTTTAAACTTGGTGAAATCCAATAAAACAAACCCGCTTTCAAGTACAGATATTTTCTATTTATTACTGATGTCATTTGCAATTATTGCTTCGTTAATTTGGTTCATCGCATTACTTTTTAACGGATTTAAAATAGCCGTAAATGCAAAAGGAACTAAACATGTCTTATTATTTATAGCAGCTATCGTTGTTGCAGAAATTATTTCTAAAATAGTAATTATTAATTTTTCATAAATCTAAAATTATAGTTTCAGCAACATTAAATGGCGATGAATTTATTTTCAAAATCAAAGGCTTTCACAAAATATGGGCGATGAAAAGTAAAATTACCATTTCAAAAGAAAATATAATAAGGGCATACCAAAACGAAAATGAGTTTACGTTTTGGAAAGGTTTTAGATTGCCCGGCACAGAAATTCCCGGTATCATTATCGCAGGGACATTTTATAAAAAAGGCAAAAATTTTTGGGATGTTATGAACAAAAAAAATGCCCTGATTGTGGAACTAAAAGACAATTATTATAAAAAACTGATTCTCCGAGTTGCCAATCCAGAAGAAACAATGCGCCTATTAAACACTAAATAAAAATGAAAAAATCACTACTCTTATTCCTGATATTATTTTCAATACTATGTCATTCTCAAGAAAAAACAGCAATTAAGACTTTTAACAAAGAAGAAATTTCTATAAATACATTGATAAAAGGTTCGTTGTATTCTCCTTTAAAACAAAATAAAAAGACGAATCTTGTTATTCTAATTGCAGGCTCTGGACCTACGGATAGAGATGGAAACCAAAAAGGTTTAATCAACAACGCTTCAAAATACTTATCCGAAGAATTAGTAAAAAATGACATTGTCGTTTTCAGTTATGACAAAAGAATTATTGCGCAAATGCTATCCGGAACTGTAAATGAAGTAACACTTTCATTTGATGATTTTGTCAATGATGCAAAAGACGTTTTTACTTATTTCAAAAATCAAAAAAAATACAACAAAATAATAATTGCTGGACATAGCGAGGGCTCATTAATAGGAATACTAGCGGCAAATAACAATTCCGATGCTTTCATTTCATTGGCTGGAGCGGGTAGAACGATTGACGCTGTTTTAGTAGAGCAAATAGAGAAACAAGCTCCTTTTCTAAAAGAAGAAGTACAAAAAGATCTTGAAATTCTTAAAAGCGGGAAAACTTTTGAACTAAAAAATCAAATGTTAGCTTCCTTATTTAGAGCTAGCGTTCAACCCTATATGATATCATGGATAAAATACAATCCGCAAGACGAAATCAAAAAGTTAAAAATTCCGGTATTGCTAATCAATGGAACCAAAGATTTACAAGTCAATATTACGGATGCGGAGCTGTTGAAAAAAGCAAAACCTGATGCTGAACTCTTTATCATTGATAATATGAATCACATTTTCAAAGAAATTATGGGTGATAATACCGAAAATATGAAATCATATACCAATCCTGATTTACCGGTATCGCCAAAATTAACTAATACTATTACTGTTTTCATTAAATCCTTATAAACTGTAACAATAGCAGGGTTTAAATGACTTATAACAAAAATAAAACGAATAAAATGAAACGAATACTTTTTCCCCTTGCTTTAGCCTCAGTTCTTTGGAGCTGTAAAACGGCAAGTCTTTCTATTACTAATGCTTCAAAACAAGAAGTTCAGGTTGCAATCAATCTAAATGATATAAAAAATGATAAGGTGATGGTAACCGTAAATGCGCCATCAATTTCGGCTGATGAAATCACGTATCATATTCCAAAAACAGTTCCTGGAACGTATTCTGAAGACAACTACGGGAGATACATTGATGATTTAAAAGCGTATGATGCAAAAGGAAATCTTTTGGCGGTAAAGAAAACGGATGCTAATTCTTGGTCCATTGCCAATGCAAAAACGTTAGACAAGATTACTTATTTGGTAAATGATTCATTTGATACCGAAACTGGTAAAAAATTTGGTGATGATGAAATTTTTTCACCTGCAGGTTCTAATATTGATGCCGGTAAAAACATAATGCTGAACACCCATTGTTTTGTGGGTTATTTTACAAATTACATGTCAATACCGTATGAAGTAACGGTTTCACATTCTGCAACACTTTGGGGTGCAACTTCCATGACAGACTTGGACGCCAGTACTACTAATGATAAATTCATAACGTCTCGTTATGCTGAATTAGTAGAAAATCCAATCATGTATGCCAAGCCAGATTACACCACTTTTACTGTTGATGGAATGGAAATATTGATTGGTGTTTATTCACCAACTGGAAAATATACGGCTGAAAGCATTACTCCAGAGATGAAAACGATGATGACTACCCAAAAGAACTTTTTAGGTAAAATAAATTCCACTAAAAAATACAGTGTTTTGTTATATCTGTCAACTATGAAGGAAGATGACGCAAAAGGATTTGGTGCTTTAGAACACCCTACAGCAACAACGGTAGTTTTACCTGAAATGATGCCAAAAGATGAATTAGTAAAATCGATGAAAGATGTGGTTTCACATGAATTTTTCCATATTGTAACTCCTTTGTCTATTCATTCTAAAGAGATTCAATATTTTGATTACAATGCCCCAAAAATGTCTCAACACTTATGGATGTACGAAGGCGTTACAGAATATTTTGCTAATCTTTTCCAAATTAACCAAGGCTTAATTGATGAAGATGAATTCTATACGCGTATAGCAGAAAAAATAACTCGTGCCAACACTATGAATGATACCATGTCATTTACAACGATGAGCGCTAATGTACTGACTCAACCTTACAAAGACCAATATTTGAATGTATATGAAAAGGGAGCGCTTATCGGAATGTGTTTGGATATCATAATTCGAGAAAAAAGCAACGGAGAAAAAGGGATTCTTGATTTGATGCAAAAGCTATCAAATGAATATGGTCCAACAAAACCATTTAATGATGAGGAACTTTTCGCAAAAATAACGGCTTTAACCTATCCTGAAGTAGGAACTTTTTTAAGTACCTATGTATCTGGAACAACCCCAATTCCTTATGCTACTTACTTGGCCAAAGTGGGTGTTACTAATACAATCGAAAAAGTACCCGGTAACGTATTCTTAAAAGGAAAAATACCCTATATCAATGTTGACCAAAAAACTAAAGAAATAATCGTTGATCCAAAGATAACTTTAATTGATTTTTATACAAGTTTGGGACTTAAAGGTGGAGATATTATAATCGCTATAAATGACAAGCCCTATTTTTTAGACAATATTTATGAAATGATTGCCGAAAGTCAAAAATGGAAAGAAAACGATGCGATTTCCGTAAAAATAAAACGCAACGGCGCAACACAAATTATTAACGGAAAGGTAAAATTACCTTACGAAGAAAAAGACGGTTTGAAAGCTACAGATTCTTCAAAAAACAAATTAAAAGAAGCTTGGTTTAAAGCATAAACCAAAAAACAATTCATAAAATCCCAATTTAGAAATAGATTGGGATTTTTTTTGCAAAATTTGAATGCGTTGCCAAATCATTCCAACAATTTTCTTTATTTTGCGTCAAAATATAAACGCAAATGAAATCGCCATGATTCAATTCCGAAGCTTCGGGACAAATCATACTAAAGAATGGCGATACCAGTTTCAAAAAAAACAAATATTAACTTCACATGAAAAAATCTATTATCGCATTCGCTACCCTTTTGCTTTTATCTTCTTGTAGCGAAAAGGAATCAAAAACAAACTTACATATTACCGGAAATATTAAAGGATTAAAAAAAGGAACTTTATATATTCAAAGAATAGTCGATACCAGCCTTGTAGCTATTGATACTATTAACATCGATGGAAGCTCTGCTTTTGAAAGTGACTTAGATTTAAAATCTCCTGAAATGCTTTATTTATTTTTGGATAGAGGCGTAAGTAATTCACTTGATAACAACATCACATTCTTTGCCGAACCGGGAAATATAACTATTGAAACTAATTTAGACTCGTATCTTTCTGGTGCAAAAATTACAGGATCAAAAAATAACGATTTATATCAAGAGTATAAAAAGATAAATTCTCGTTTCACAGATGAAAATCTTACTTTAATTGAGAAAAAATTCAATGCCATTAAAAATAATAACACTAAAACGATTGACAGCTTAAGTGCAAAACAAGACTCTAATATAAAAAGAAAATATCTATTTGCTACCAACTTTGCAATAAACAATAGAAACTACGATGTAGCGCCTTATATCGCATTGTCAGAGATATATGATATTAATATTAAATATTTAGATACGATTCAAAAATCAATGTCTCCAAAAGTAGCACAATCACTTTATGGAAAAAAATTGACTAAATATGTTGCCGACATCAAAAAACAAAAATAAATTGGGTTCAAATTTGTCTAGTCCTGAAAAAACGATACAGGATTAATAAAAAATAAAAGTACAATTTTTAAACAGTAGTAAGCTCCGGTTTACTACTGTTTTTTGTTTTATAGGTTCTCATTTTAATT
>NZ_JBLNKT010000022.1:0-61167 GCF_048158525.1 Flavobacterium algoris | reverse complement strand
GTAACGTCTTTAGTTACAGTACATAATTTCGCATCTGTAATAGTGAAGGTATGCAATCCGGCATTCAATCCTGTTTGTGCAGGAGTGATTGTATAAGGAGCAGTTCCCCCGGCAGGGGTAATGGTAGCAGTACCGTCGCTTGCGCCAAAGCAAGACACATTAGTTTGTGAAGCAGAGGCAGATAAAGCCACAGATGGTTGAGAAATAGTTATATTATTACTTTTGGTTGTACAATCGTCAGTTACTGTTAAAGTGTAAATTCCGCCAGGAAGGTTATTAACGACAGCAGTAGATCCTACTACAACGTTAGATGTATTTTTCCATGAATAATTAATAGTACCATAGGAATTAGTAACTGTTCCTGCTGTCACCGAACCTGTACTGCTTCCAAAACAGTTGACATCTGTTTTGCTAGAAGCTGCTAATGCCAATATAGATGTAGGTGAAATAGTCACATTGTTAGTCGCTGAGCATAAGTTAGCATCTTTAACTTCCACGGTGTAAGTTCCGGCTGGCAAGGCATTCACTGTAGCAGTTATTCCCACTATTATATTAGATGAATTTTTCCATGAATAACTGTAAGCACCTGTTCCGCCTGTAGGTGTAATAGTCACTGTCCCATTGCTGCTGCCACTGCAAGACACATTTGTATGAGATATGTTAGTCAAAGTTAGCTCATTGGGAGTATCAATTAGCAATGAATATGAGTTAAACACCGCTGTTGGTGATTTTGAATCAGTAACAGTTAACTTAGCTGTTTTTCCTGAAGAAGTGTAAATGTGAGTTGGATTTGCTAATGTAGAAATAGGTGAACCGTCTCCAAAATCCCAAGAATAATGGTATGGAGCAGTACCACCATTTGTAGTTGATGTAAAGCTCACAGTATTATTATTGCCAACTTTACAAGCTTTATATGTAAATTGTACAGCTAAAGGGGCAGCAAAATAAGTTGAAGCTCCAAATTCACATTGGGCTTTGTTATAGGTATTTGAAGTGTAAGGAGTAGTTCCGTCAATAATACTATTTCCTGCCCATACCACTAGTATTTTATTAAACGATAAAGTCTGACCACATACCCAAGAAACCGTTTGAGTTGTCACCTTAATTTTACCTGGAGGTAAATTTTTTGTTGAAGGTAATGTACCTAAATATTTATTAATATCTGTAGAGACATCATTAATGATTAATGTTGCAAATAATCTAGCGGTATCTATGCTGTTTGCTTGGTTTTGAGTGTAATTCATCCAAATGTCAACATTGTAAGTATCAACGCCAGTGTTACATGTAGGAACAATATCTTCTAAAGGAACTCCATTAACGCTTGCACTGAGATAAACATTTTGAATAGTTACATTATTTGAAGTACAATTATAACCAAATAATCTTAAATCAGGATGATTAGCATCGAATTGGGAATATATATTACCAACAAACATAAATAAAGTTAGTAAAAGAAGGGTAATTTTTGTTTTCATACAATCAATTTTAATTAATTATTACTAAAGTTAATTTTGTGGTATTTGATATATAAAAAATAGAGTTTTTACTAAAAATAAAAACTTAGAAAATCGCTTAGTTTTAAAAACAATATATAAACACAGGTTTTCTTACAATATAAATGCATTAAACATTTTTTTAATTTTATTTAATCAGTTTTAACTTGTAAATTATTAATTAAAACTTTTAAGTAATAATTAAATAAATTTTAAATTAATTCTAAATTTTTCATAGTTTAAAGCCTTGTTCTTGATTTAAACTATTCTTTTTTTCTTGATAAATTTCTATATCTAAACATATTTAAAAACACATTTTCAGCATATAAAATTAAAATTACAAAGAATAAGTAGTATTGATTTTTTTTCTCTATCAACAACCTAAATACTCGTTTAAATGTAGTTTTTTTAAGAAAATTTTAGTTTTTTATATTAAAATTTAACAATTATTTTGTTTTGTAAATAGCGAAAAACTTTAATGATTTTAAATGTTTAACTTAAATTATTAGATAGATATTTATTGTGTTTCTCAATTCAAAATTTATACAAAATTGAAGGAATAAATTTTTTATAGAGGAAGTGTCCAAAAAAGGATGATAATAGTTTAACTTAAAAAAGCTTTTGTTTAAAACGAATAAACCTCGAAAGTGAAACTTCCGAGGTTTATAATTATTAAATATGATTTAATTTGAAAAGATACTTACAACGTCGTAATAATAAATTCACTTCGTCTGTTCAGTTGATGTTCTTCCTCCGTACATTTTACCCCATCGGCACATTTATTTACGAGTTGTGTTTCTCCATATCCTTTTCCGGTTAATCTGCTTGAATCAACACCTTTTTTGATTAACCAGTTTATGGTGGACTTAGCTCTTCTATCAGATAAAGCTTCATTGTATTTGAAAGTTTGGATATGCAAATGAAAACTGCACATTAAGTTAAGCTACATTTTTGTAATTAATTTGATTCTTAAATTCTTCAATAGTTGCATAATTCAAAGCAGAATGTCTCCTTTTTCTGTTGTACCAAATTTCAATGTATTCAAAGATTTCTAGTTTCATTTGTTCTTTAGAAATCAGTTTGTTTCCATAAATCAATTCAGTTTTCAAGGATTTAAAAAAGCTTTCCGCTACTGCATTGTCCCAACAATTTCCTTTGCGACTCATACTACGGGTTATTTTTTTATAGGAATCAAGAATATTTACAAACTTTTTGCTTGCATATTGAACACCTCTGTCGGAATGAAAAATCAAACCTTCCTCAATATTTCGGTTTTTAACCGATATTTTCCAAGCCTTAAGCGAGGTTTCATCTGTACTCATTCCATCGCTTAAACTCCAACCTATGATTTTTCTATCGTACAAATCCATAATAGTTGTCAGGTATACAAATCCCTCTTTGGTTTGAATATAGGTGATATCAGAAACCCAAGCTTTTGAAGGCATTTTTACAATAAACCCTCTGTTTAATATATTTTCAACGATTAAATAATTATGATTGAGTTGGTCGTTACTTTGAATTTCTTGCTTAATTTACTTCGTAAGCCTAGCTGTTTCATATATTTTGCTACACTAATTGCTTCGCCTGTTCGAGCAAAGCTCTCGGGTCTTGAAATTTTATAACCAATACTCCTAAGTTCTAATGTTATTCTAGGACTTCCGTATCGTTGTTTGGATTAAAAATAAATCAATGTTATCTGTTCTTTTTATAGCGATTTTTCGTTGCTGTGTTGCACTGATTGTTTGTTTTTTCCATCGGTAATAACTTCCACTACTCACTTGTAGAACTTTGCACTTTTTTTCAATCGGGAATACTTGTTCCTTGTTTTTAACGAAACTATAAATCATCGACCGCTCTTGGAAAAAATGCCGATTGCTTTTTTTAATATATCGCGCTCTAACGCGGCATCTTTGAGTCTTTTCTCCAGTTCGTGAATTTTTTCCTGTTCGGAACTTAGTTTTAAATTCCCTTTTCCTGGAAAACTTCCCTCTCCAAACTCCTCGAACTCTTTGCGCCATTTGTACAACTGTGGTGCTGTTACTCCCAGCTCTCTGGCCAATTCTGATATGTTTGTTCTCTCATAACTCAATTGGACGGCTTTTTCTTTGAAAGCTTTGTCATAAATTTTGCGCACTTGTTTCATAGGTTAAAATTAAGATTATTTCTTAACTTTCTGTGATGGCTAAGTTAGCATGTCCAAAATGACATTTCTTGTTAAAAAACAATAAAGAAAGGTATTTATCTGACTTTTTTATAATCTTTTTAATCGCTCTAATTTTTAGTGTTTAAATTGAAAATAAATTTCATTTGTATTTTAAATCTATAATTTTTATTAATAATAATAAATTATGAAAAATAGATTAAATTCGTAAATATCAGATTAAGTGTGTTTTTAATAATTTAAAACAAGAATAATCTTTCTTTTTTAAATTTTTAAAACGATTTTGTTTCATTTTTTTTTGTATGATTAATAATTTAAAATACATTTCTACCTCAAATTTATATTTTAATAAAAATTAGAATTAAAAAAAAAATTGTAATTTGTAATCTCAAAAAAACTGACAAAAATATTTTTATATAAAAAAATAGAAGCATGAAAAACTTAATATTAATTCGGCATGCGAAGTCAAGTTGGGAGGCTCCATTACATGATAAGGATAGACCTTTAACAAATCAAGGAATGAAAGATGCACACCTTGTTTCCTCACATATTAGTGATTTTATACCTAAAACGTATATGATTTGGAGTAGTTCAGCAGAAAGAGCCTCGGAAACGGCAGTAATTTTTGCGCAAAACATATCCTATCCCATAGAATGCATAGATTATAAAGACGAGCTTTACACCTTTGATGAAAATAAATTAGAGAAAGTTATCAAATCTTGTGATAATGGTATAGAAAGTGTTATTCTTTTCGGACATAACGAGGCTATTACAAATTTTGTTAATAAATTTGGAGATGCTTTTATTAATAATGTTCCTACAGCTGGATTTGTGTCTTTACAATTTGACACAGACAACTGGGATAGGATTAAAAAAGGCAAAACAAAAAAAATAATATTTCCAAAAGAATTAAAATAAAAAAAGTGTTAGAACATAAATATATTGATAGAGAAAAAAGTTGGTTAGCGTTCAATGCAAGAGTACTTCAAGAAGCTGCAGATGATTCAGTACCGTTATTAGATAGATTGCGATTTTTAGGTATTTTTTCTAACAATCTTGATGAATTTTTCAGGGTTCGATTTGCCGCCATCAGACGATTAAGTCTCTCAGGAATATCCGGAGAGAAATATCTTGGGGGTATTTCGGCGCAACAATTAGTAAAGGATATTACCGAAATAGTAATTCAACAGCAATCTGAAAGTCTGCGCATTTTAAATATTATAGAAGCAAAATTAGAAACGGAAAATATATTTATTATAAATGAAAATCAAATTTCCCGCGAACAGGAGAATTTTTTAAAAGACTTTTTTATTCAGAAATTAAGTCCGGAATTAGTGACAATTATATTAAATGATTTAGCCGAATTCCCTTTATTAAAAGATACTTTAGGATATTTGGCTGTAAAATTGGTTATGAATCATACCTCTGAAGTTCGGTATGCAGTTATTGAAATTCCAAAAACAATTAATCGATTTGTTGTTTTGCCTTCCAATAACGAAAAGCAATACGTAATCCTACTTGATGATGTGATACGACATAATTTGAAAAGTATCTTTAATATTTTCGATTATGAAAGTGTTTCAGCACATATGATAAAAATCACCAGAGATGCACAGTTAGACATTGATAGTGATTTGAGTAAAAGTATGATTGAAAAGATTTCTACCAGCGTAAAAGACAGAAGAATAGGGGAGCCCGTTCGGTTTATTTATGATCAGTTAATAGAAAAAGATACCCTTCAATTTTTCCTCGATAAGATGAAAATTGTTACTACTGACAGCATTATTCCCGGTGGAAGATACCACAACAGACGTGATTATATGAATTTTCCAAATCTTGGTAGATTCGATTTATTGTATCTAACGAATGAACCTTTACCAATTCCCGGATTAAGTCTTGAAGGAAGTATTTTAGAAAAAATAAGCACCAAAGATTATTTATTAAATGCGCCTTATCAGTCTTTTTCTTATCTCACTAAATTTTTACGGGAAGCAGCTCTTGATCCAAAAGTTACTTCAATAAAAATCACGTTATACCGATTGGCAAAAAATTCTCAAATCATAAGTTCACTTATAAATGCTGCCAAAAACGGAAAAAAAGTGACTGTTCAAATTGAATTGCAAGCTCGTTTTGATGAAGCTTCTAATATTTCGTATGCAGAGCAAATGAAAACGGAGGGGATTGAACTTATTTTTGGGATAAAAGGGCTGAAAGTTCACAGTAAAATATGTGTTATTGAAAGAACCGAAAATGATAAAATCAAACGTTATGGTTTTATTTCTACCGGAAATTTTAATGAATCTACCGCAAAAGTTTACACTGATGTAACTCTTTTTACCAGTCACCAACAAATTCTAAAAGATATTACAAAAATTTTCGAATTTTTCGATATTAATTATAGAGTACATCGGTACAAACATCTGATCGTTTCTCCTCATTACACCCGAACTCGATTTTATAAATTGATAGATAGAGAAATTTTGCATGCTTCAGCAGGCAGAAAGACTCATATAAAATTAAAAATGAATAGTTTATCCGATTTTAAAATGATTGATAAATTATATGAAGCCAGTAATGCGGGAGTAAAAATACAACTCGAAATTAGAGGTATTTGTTCCTTGATCCCCGGGATTCCTGGGATGAGCGAAAATATAGAAGCGATAAGTATTGTAGATAATTATCTGGAACATTCCAGAGTTTATATTTTTGGGAATGCCGGACAAACGGAAGTTTACATTTCTTCAGCTGATTTTATGACTAGAAATCTGGATGGTCGAGTAGAAGTTACGTGTCCTATTTATGATCAGGAAATAAAAAATGAGCTGATAGACAATTTCGATTTAGGTTGGAAAGGAAATGTAAAAGCGAGATTTCATTCTTATAAATTAGATAATAAATATAGAGTACGAAATCATAATCCGGTTTTTAGAGCCCAATTAGAAACGTATAAATATTATCGAAATAAAATTGACGTTTTAGAAGAAATTGTTTAAAAAGTGGTTTCATATTTGCTATTGTCCTCGAATAATATAAGAAACTAAATTCAAATCATAAATTACGAATGATTAAATTAAAAAAATATGCTGCAATAGATATCGGTTCAAACGCAATGCGTTTATTGGTTGTAAATATTGTGGAGCAAGAAGGAAAAGAACCTCAATTCAATAAAAGTTCCCTTGTGCGTGTACCCATTCGTTTGGGACAAGATGCTTTTACGGTCGGTGAAATTTCTGAAGAGAATATGGAAAGAATGTGTGATGCCATGAAAGCATTCAATCTATTAATGAAAGTGCATAAAGTGGAACGCTATATGGCATTTGCAACTTCGGCAATGCGTGAAGCCTATAATGGTAAAGAAGTAGTGGCAATGATTAAGAAAAAAGCGGATATCAAAATAGAAATCATCGATGGAAAGAAGGAAGCAGCAATAATCGCTTCTACTGATTTGCATCATTTGTTAAAAACAGATCAAACGTATCTTTTTGTGGATGTTGGTGGTGGAAGTACTGAATTTACATTGTTTTCCAATGGTAAAATGATAAATTCCAGATCATTCAAAGCGGGAACAGTTCGGTTGTTGAATGATATGGTTTGTGATGTTGTTTGGGATGAAATTGAAAAATGGATAAAAACAAATACTCAAGAATACGATGAAGTTACTTTGATAGGTTCTGGTGGAAATATCAATAAGCTATTTAAAATGTCTGGAAAAATTCAGGAAAAGCCTTTGTCTTACATTTACATGAATTCACAATATGCGTTTTTGAATTCTCTTTCATACGAACAAAGGATTTCAGAATTAGGGTTGAATCCAGATCGTGCCGATGTAATTCTTCCAGCGACCAGAATTTATCTAAATGCGATGAAATGGAGTGGAGCTAGAAATATTTATGTACCTAAAATTGGACTTTCGGATGGTATTGTAAAAGCGATGTATTACGGTAAAATATAGATTTTTAAATGAATAAAAACAGATTAGAAGCTTTTAGTGATGGTGTTTTGGCAATCATAATCACCATAATGATACTGGAAATAAAAGTTCCGGAAGGGGTGAATTTTAGCGATTTGCTACCTCTTTTTCCTAAATTTATAAGCTATGTTTTGAGTTTTGTTTATGTAGGCATCTATTGGAATAATCATCATCATATGCTGCAAAGTGTTACTAAAGTAAATGGTAAAATTCTTTGGGCAAATCTTCACTTGTTATTTTGGTTGTCACTAATTCCAGTCTCTACTGGATGGATGGGGGAACATAATTTTGCCAAAGCTACTATTACTTTATATGGAGTGATTCTGTTTTTTGCAGCAGTAGCTTTTTGGTTTCTTCAAAATATAATTATTTCCACTGAAGGCGAAAATTCAGTATTGGCCAAAGCGCTCGGTAAAAACTTTAAAGGAAAAATATCGAACCTTTTATATTTAAGTGCAATAGGGATTTCTTTTTTTTACGAAATCGTAGCTGCTTCTATTTATGTTATAGTGGCAATAATTTGGCTTGTACCCGATAAAAGAATTGAAAAAGTTATCAATTCTAATGAGTTAAACTCTTATAAATAAGATTAAGCATCTAAATCTAATCCAAATGTTGTTCGTAAGAGTTCAATATTTGGATTTATTTCAAGAAGTCTGTTGTAGCGGTCTTGATCATTAAAGTTCCTTTTGCTTTCGACACTTTCATTTACAATCACTTCGATTGTAATATCATGATTGTGTAAATGCCCTTTCAAATGTCCCAAAAGACCATTTAACTCTTTTTCAAAATCTAATTTAGAACCTTCATTTGGCAATTCAATCGTGATGGCAGTTCCATTTAATTTAGGATCGTTGATGAGTAACAACGATTCCATAATTTTATATCCTTTGTCGCCTAAACGTTGTGCATATTTATTCCAATACAATAACATTTCCGTTTCGGTAAAAGATTCAGTTGGTAAATGAACGGCTTCTTTTACTATTCCTTTATTGCTTTCTTCTAATGCTTTTTTGGCACGAATACTAGCTAATGAAAAAGCGGAAACTTTTAGTTCATTAGACTGCGTAATGTCAATTTTTACCGTAAGAGTTGGAACTGGAATTGTAAGCGCACTAACTATAGCTTCCGGTTTTTTTTCTTGAACTGTCGCTACAATTGGAGTGTTTACAATACTTTCTACTTTAGCTTTTGGACTTTCTACAATTGAGTAATCGTTCTTTCTAAAATAAGTAGGAGGAATTATAAATTGCTCAACTTTTTTTTTTCTCCATCAAAAGTGATAGAGGCAAGTTGCATCAGACAAAGTTCAACAAGAAGTCGTTGATTTTGGCTTAGTTTATATTTTAAATCACAATCATTTGCAATTTCGATTCCTTTTAAAAGAAAGTCTTGACTGCATTTTTGCGCTTGTATACCATACATTTGTTGCGCTTGTTCCCCAACTTCTAATAAAGATAAAGTAGCAGGTGTTTTAGAAACTAATAAATCCCTAAAATGCGAAGCTAATCCGGATACAAAATGATGTGCATCAAATCCTTTGGACAGAATTTCGTTGAAAGCGATTAATAAATCCGGAATTTTATTTTCCAGAATCAAATCAGTTACATTAATGTACGTTTCGTAATCCAAAACATTCAAGTTTTCCGTAACGGCCTGACGTGTTAAATCTTTTCCACAAAAAGAAACCACTCGGTCAAAAATAGATAAAGCATCACGCATGGCTCCATCCGCTTTTTGAGCAATAATATGCAAAGCATCATCTTCAAAATTTACGCCTTGACTAGTGGCAACTTCGGCTAGATGTTCTTTAGCGTCTTTTACGGTGATTCTTTTAAAATCAAATATCTGGCAACGAGAAAGTATCGTTGGAATAATTTTATGTTTTTCGGTCGTAGCCAAAATAAAAATGGCATGCTTCGGCGGTTCTTCCAGTGTTTTCAAGAAAGCATTGAAAGCTGCCGAAGACAACATATGAACCTCATCAATAATATAAACTTTGTATTGTCCCGTTTGTGGCGGGATTCGGACTTGGTCGATTAAATTCCGAATGTCATCAACTGAATTGTTAGAAGCGGCATCTAATTCGAAAACATTAAAAGCAAAATCTTCATTTGGATCATCATAACCCGGCTGATTGATTTTTCGAGCCAAAATACGGGCGCAAGTTGTTTTTCCAACTCCACGAGGTCCAGTAAATAATAAGGCAGAAGCAAGGTGATTGCTTTCTATGGCATTCAATAGAGTATTGGTAATGGCTTTTTGTCCCACAACATCTTTAAATGTTTGAGGACGATATTTACGAGCCGATACAACAAATTGTTCCATAGAATTTTTATTCGAAAGCAAATATAGGTTTTAATTTAAAGATGGAAAAATTTGCAGCTTGAAAGATTTTATAATTTTTAAAATGGTCTTTATTTCCCAAATTCCCTAGCCCAGATAGAAGTGGAAATCCTTGTGAGCCGGGGTTCGGCGAATAAGATTGCAATGGATAGCTGGAAGTAGCTCCAAAATTAAAATGCAGTTTTAAGAGTGTAAAACTTTTGAAGAATTTAAAAATTTCAATCCTGATAGCGGATGTTCCGGAACTCCTTTTTGTTGGATTAACACTTTGAATTTCATACCCATATCGATCAATAATCTGTAGTTAATGATTGATTCCTGCATGGCTTGTGCCAGATTAGTCGGATTATTATTTAAAGCTGAATTTTGATATTCTTTGATGCCCAATGCCAATAAAAATTGCGCTTGATCCACAATTCCGCAACAATCCATTCCGTATTGGGCGCCCCAATGTGCTATCGCAGAAAAGTTGATGTGCGTTGTAATATCCTGTTGTCCGATAAATTGATAAGGATTGTCGTTTTTTTGATGTTTGTAATAGCATAAGAGCGTACCACAACTCCTGCGTTTGCTGTATAATTCAGCCGATAATGATCCGTAATCTATAGTTATCACGTAGCCTTTCTGCAAGGATTGAGAAACGTCTTTGATCCAAGATACGGCCTCCAAATTAATTTCGGTGCGAAATCGTTCTGGCAATTTTACTTTTAATGTAGTTAAATAATCGGTGAGTTCTTTTTTTGCAGGTTTTAAAATTTCAATAAAATTCTCTTTATAGTCTACGAACACTTCTTTAAGTTCGTTTTCCATAATTACCTGATGAACGGAGAAATTATCAATCAATTCATTGGATAAAATACATCCATTAATTTCAGAAATTTCATGAATGGAGTTATACCAGCTTACTTTTTCATGCAAATGTTTCTTTTGAATTTCACGCATGCTAGAGCTTTTTTCAATAATGCAGTAGCTTAAGCTGTCGTATAAAGAGCTGTTATTCTTGAGATAATCTAAAATATCATGGCACAATAAACCAGTTCCAGCGCCAAATTCCACAATTTTAAAAGGCTTTTTTTCTAAAATTTGCCACATTTCTTCGATTTGACGACCAATCATGGCTCCAAATGCAGCATTAAGATTAGCACTGGTGTAAAAATCACCTTCTGCTCCAATTTTATCTTTTTCAGAATTATAATATCCTAACTCAGGGTAATACAATACCATTTCCATGAAGTCCCTAAAAGACAATGGACCTTCTTTTTTGATTCGTTCTATTATAATTTCGGAAAGCAGCATCGGATTTAGAAATTAAATCTTGATTTTATTTCTCAAAAAACAAATAGTCTTTACAGAACTAAGAAAGAACAACCCAAACAAATATTATTTGTTTCTTCGTTTGATGCTGATCTCATTCAAAACTCTTGCGGCATCATTTTCGGAATTTGCAGAAAATCCTGCTACAAAAACACCTTTTTTGCCAGAACTTGATTTTATACCGTAAACTGTTGCTTCGTCATCGGGATTACTATCTCCTTCATAGCGGTAAATATGTTCAATTTCATATCGATCAGGGTTTTTAACAATGTCTTCCACGTGAAGATTAAAATCGAAGGTATATCCGTTTTCATTTAAATCGTCCAAGGCCTCAGAAACGGTTGCGTAATGATACATATGTGACATAATAGAAGATTTATGGTTAATTATTAAAGGTAACTATTTTATTATGAATTTGTTGTCAAAGACTTGTTAAAGTAACTAATCTAAAATCTAAAAACAGGAATAAATATCGTAAATTCGCAGCGCAGACCGCCTTATCGTCGTTTTGAGTAATCAAGAGGGAGGAAAGTCCGGACACCATAGGGAAGCATAACGGGTAACGCCCGTCGGGTTGAGCAATCAATTCAGGACAAGTGCAACAGAAAGTATGTACAGGTAATGCTGTAGTGAAACCAGGTAAACTCTATGCGGTGAAATATCAAGTATATCAGCATTTAAGGGCTCCCCGTCCGTTGTTGAAGGGTAGATAGCTTGAGCTTATGAGTAATTATAAGTCTAGATAAATGATAAGGCTCCGATTTATCGGAGACAGAATCCGGCTTATAGGTCTGCATTTTTTTATTAAAATATTTAATAAAATAAGGATTGTGAAATCTAAAATTAAACCATTAAGAAATTAAGTTTCATTAAGTCATTAGGCTTAATTTTCTTAATTTCTTAATGGTTTAATTTTTAAATAGTGATTATGAAATCGCCAATAAAAACAACTTTGCGTAAGCAAACACTAATAAATTAAAAGGCGATACAGTATATGACCGCTAAAAAATAAATTTTAAAATTATATGAAAACAAGAATTGGAATTTTAGGAATGGGTGGAGTAGGAGGCTATTTTGGTGGATTATTGGCCAAAGCGTATGCCGAATCTGATTCTGTTGAAATAATATTTATTGCTCGTGGGGAAACTCAAATGACGATTGCACAAAATGGATTGAAAATTATTGCAGATGAAAACGAAATGACGGTTTTCCCTAGTATCGTTTCCGATGATTCTGCTATAATTGGAAAACTGGATTACCTTATTTGCACAACAAAAACGTATGACATAGAAGAGAGTCTTCTTTCGATTAAAAAGAATATAACTAAGAATACAATTATCCTTCCTTTATATAATGGTGTCGATGCGCCAGAACGAATCAGTGCTTTATTTCCTGAGAACGAAGTTTTAGAAGGTTGTGTTTATATTGTTTCGATGATTGTATCTCCAGGTGTTATTAAAAAAATGGGGACTTATGAAAAACTCTTTTTCGGATCAGGAACAGCCTCAATTGCGTCATTAAATAAATTGCAGGCGATTTTTGAAAAGGCTTCAATTGAAAGCTATCTTGTTGATGATATTGAAGAAACCGTTTGGGAAAAATTCATATTTATTTCAGCCTTGGCTTCGGCTACATCGTATTTGAATCAGAATATTGGGGAGATTTTAAACAGCCAATCCAGCAGAGGAGTTTATGTTTCATTATTAAACGAAATTACCATGATTGCCGCCGTAAAAGGATTGAATTTACCGGCTGATATTATCATGCAAACAATTCTAAAATTAGAGAAAACCCCTCGAGATGCTACTTCATCAATGCACCGGGATTTGATTGCGGGACGAAAAATAGAACTTTTTTCTTTGACTGAGTTTGTTGTAAATGAAGGTATTAAATATGAAATTGAAACACCTACTTACCAAATGGTTTTGGAGAAGTTGATGTGATAAAAAGAAAATTTTAGTTTTCAATCTTAAATTCCAATCCAATATTCCGAACGCTTTCAATACTGATTCGAGAATCATCTTTGAAATATTTTCGAATTTTACTGATATAGACATCCATGCTTCTTCCCGAAAAGAAATCGTCATTGCCCCAAATCGCTTTTAGGATTTGTTCTCTTTTTATCATTTGATTTTTATAGATATAAAAAAAATGAATAAGAGCCGCTTCTTTCTCTGTGAGTTGCTGTGTTTTAATACTATTTTTTAAGGACAAACGTTTGGTGTCGAATACATAAGAACCAATTGGCAATTCATCAATTTTCGAAAAAAGGGTTTGTTTTTGTTGACTTCTTTTTAAGATATTATTTAATCGTAAAACAAGTTCTTCCGCCTCAAAAGGTTTAGCAATATAATCATCGGCACCTAATTTTAATCCAATGATTTTGTCCTCTTTTAGCTTTCTTGCCGTTAGAAAAATGAAAGGAATTTCAGGATTGATTTTGATGATTTTTTCAGCAAGTGTAAACCCATCCATTTTTGGCATCATGACATCAAAAACACAAATATCAAATATCTCCGATTGAAAAATAACCAATGCTTCTTCTCCGTTTTGTGTCCAAGTCACTTCATACTCATGTAACTCTAAATATTGTTTTAGAACACTTGCAAAATCAAAATCGTCTTCGGCTAAAAGTATTTTTTTCAATTGTGAATAATTAGACTTTAAACATAATAGTAAAAACGGCGCCTTTTCCTAAATCACTGATAACCGCGATTGAACCTTGATGTGCTTTTATAATTTGATGTACGTAATAAAGTCCTAATCCCAGTCCCTTTGTATTATGCAAATTGCCTTGCTCAACTCTATAAAATTTATCAAATAATAAAGAATGCTTATTTTTAGAAATCCCAATTCCATCGTCTTTAATACTAATGTTAAATTGGTTTTGGATTAATTCTGTTTTAATGGTGATAGTGGTGCTGCCATATTTTACTGCATTTTCAAGTACATTTTGAATGGCAGTTGTTAAATGAAATTGGTCTAATAACAAAGTTGTTTTGGAAGTATTGAAGTCTGTAATGAGATTGATTTTAGGGTTTGAAATTTTGAAATCTTCAATAATTGTATTCAAAAAAATCTCTGAATCAATTGCTTCTTTTCGTAATTCAATTTCGTTTTTACCTAATGAATTTGACATTACTTGGTCAATCAAATTTTGCAAACGATTATTTTGACGTGTAATTGTATGAAGAATAGTATTGAATTGGACTTCATTGTTCCGAATGTCTTTTCGCTCCAATATTTTAGTGGAAATCCCCAAAGTGGTCAATGGTGTTTTGAGTTCGTGGGTGATGTTATTGATAAAATCAGTTTTAACATCATTCACCTTTTTTTGTTTTATTAATGCTTTGAGAGCTATTACGAAAAGAGTGATTAATGTTATAATCGAAAGTAAGGATAAAAATAAAACCATTCTCATTCTTTTTAGAATTATGGTTTCCCAATCCATTACAGAAACATACATAGAATCTTCAGTAAGCAATTTATAATCCTGCATTTGTGAAGAACCACTGATTGTTGCTACATAATTTCGGACTAAAAAGGCATTATCCAAAGAAGCTAAATTTCCATATAATTTATTTTTTATAAGTGGTTTTTCTGAAAAAATGGTGTCCGTTTTTTTTCGACTGTTATAAATGATAAACTTGTTAAGGACAATGGCAAAATCTATAGTAATATTTGGAATTTCTCTTTCAAATTTAAGTTGTAATTTTCGGGTCAATTCGCCTCTGAATTGATTTTGAAGCAAAGCATTTTTAATTTTAAATTTGGTTCTTTTATCACGAATATAATGCTCCGCTAACTGTTTATAAAGCAAGTCTTTTTTGTTGACAATCGTCGAGTCAATATCACTGTAATTATTTGAAATAGTAGCAATTTCCTCTTTAATTTCCGAATGAAATTGAGCCACTTTATAATCATAAGTTGTTTTAACCAAATAGCATTGCACAACTGATAACGCTACCAAAGCAATGACAGAAAACGCAATTAATAAATTGATTCGTTGTTTCATTTGTTAAAAAATACAATTCAAAAATAAGTCTTTTATTATTCAATTTAGTTATTAACCTCGCATTAACCTTCGATTAACTTATGTAGTGCTTATTTAGAAGCATTTTTGCAATGCTTTGAACATAATTACAAATTTATATGAAAAGAAACACAGGAATTAAATATAACATCATTGCAATTTATCTCTTTATATCAGGATTTGGATATGGACAAAATGCAACTCCAAAAGACAGTATTTCTACCAAATTAAACGAAGTAATTGTAAGTGGTCAAAGTAAAGTATTTACCAACAAAAATGGAAATATTAAAGTTGATATTGCGAATTCTATTTATAATTCAATTCCTAATACAATAGATTTATTGGTAAAATTACCCAATATTCAAGTTAGTGCTGATAAGGAAATCATTACGATTATAGGAAAAGGAAATCCTTTGATTTACATCGATAATCAAAAAGTAGGAATGAATGATTTGAATACCTTATCAGTTGATGCTATTAAAACCATTGAAATTATTAATAATCCATCTTCTAAATATGAAGCATCTGGAAGAGCCGTTATTTTAATTACCAGAAAGTTTAGTAAAAAAGAGGGTTTTCAAACTACGTTATCTGAAGTGGCATCTTTTAAAAAACAGTTCAATAATTATTTAGGAATTAATTCCAGTTTAAAGAAAAACAAATTCGAGTTTAAAGCTAATTTTAACTACAATCAAATTAAAGTTTGGGAAAGTAACGGCAATGATTTTACGATTCCATTGAATGCTATTATTTCAAATTATTTGGTTACCGCAGTTACTAAACGACCACAATTTATTTTTGGAGCGGGTGTTTTTTATAAAATTAATGAAGAAGATTATTTGTCTTTAAATTTTAGCAGAAGAACCCAAAAAGATATTTTTAATATCATAACTGATACCTATAATGAGCAGCAAAGTACAATTAATACAGTCAATACTTTTAATGCTAATGACGAATATAGAAACTTTTCTAATGGATTTTTAAACTACAATCATAAAATAAAAAGTATCGATGGGATTTTATTTTCGGGTTTTCAATATTCCAAGTTCAATCAGGAAGTTGCCAGCATAATTTCCAATAATTATAATAATACCGGTTTTAAACTATCACAAAATAGAAATCAAAAAATAAGCATTGGAGTTTTTTCGGGAAGATCTGATTTCGAAAAAGAGTTTAAAAACAAAATGAAGTTGGAACTTGGAACACTTTACCTTCAGGCAAATTCTAACACTAACTTTTTAGTAGAAAATGTAAATCCAAGCAGTATCATAAATTCAGATTATAAATATATAGAAAAGAATATTGCTGCTTATTCCCAACTTTCCGGAAGCATCAAAAAAGTAAATTATTCTTTTGGTTTGAGAGCTGAAAATACAATTGCAAAAGGGAAATATCAATCAGAAAAGGCTTTATTAATCGATAAAATTTATATCAATCTATTTCCAAAAGCAACAGTAGAAATTCCGATAGACAGTACAAATACAATTAATTTCAATTATGCTAAAAGTATTTTAAGACCTAACTTTTCCACGACAAGTCAAGTTTCGGCATATATAAATCCCTATTTTGTTTGGTCTAATAATATCAATCTGGATCCAACAATTACGGATGAAGTCGCTTTAAGTTATCAATATAAAGACAAATCGGTAAAAGTGAGCTATAACAAAATTAACAATCCGGTTTATTATGGTTCTTCTTATGACACCTCTCAAAACATATTGACTTTCAAAACCACAAATTTTTGGAAAGAAACAGGTTTTAATTTAGAATTTACGCTTCCATTTAAACATGAATTTTGGACAACAACCAATACTTTAAATTTTGCCTTGAGTAAAATTGAAGATAAGCAAGCCATTTTAAATGATGTCAAACCATATTTATATTACTATTCTAATCATTCGTTCCAATTGCCAAAAGGAATAGAAGTAGCACTAACAGGTTGGGGTTTGACAAGACAGCAGCAAGGAGTTTTTGAAAGAAGTGCTTTGTTTACAATGGATTTTGCAGTTTCAAAAACGCTCTTTAAACACTTTGATTGTGCAATAAATTATAATGATATTTTCAGACAAATGAAATTTCATGAAAATTTTACTATCAACAATATATCCGCAAAAGGAATCTATTATACCGATTCAAATTTAGTTTCCTTTTCAGTAAAATATTCCTTTGGAAAAATAAAAAAAACTGAATTTAAGGAGAAAAATATTGATGAAAATTCGAGTAGAATTCGATAAATAAAATTTTTAGTAGCATTTATATTTTAAAATAAATTCTGACAAATTGAATTTTAATTTATTATGTTTGGTTTAGATTTAATTTTTTAAAAACATAATAATAGATTATTTATGCAACCATCAAGATTTAAGAAAGTTATTCTTGCCTTTTTCATTTTAATGACAATTTCACATTCAAACGCGCAAGAAAAGCCAGCCGTAGAAAAAAGTCAATTTAAAATTAATGTTTTACTTCCAGGATTTGTTTACGAACACGGTCTAAGCGATAAAAATACGCTTTATTCAGAATTGAGTTCAGGTTACGGATATACATCAAATGGTTATGGGGAAACCTGGAAATTTTATCCTTATATTAATGAACAGTTTCGTCATTATTATAATTTAGAGAAAAGGGTAGGAAAGGGAAAAGTTACTTCCCATAATTCAGGAGGATTTGTAGCTATGACCGCTATTTATAATTTCAAATCAATTGCAACGAATGATAACTTTTTATCCGAAAATTCATCGATTACTATTGCCCCAGTTTGGGGTTTTCAACGAACATACAAAAGGAATTTTAATCTTGACTTGAATATGGGTGTTGGATATAATTTTAAAAAAGATAACAGTGATTTTGTTCCCGTCTTAAATTTTACTTTGGGTTGGGTAATTGGAAAATAGTTACTTTAAATCTTTACCAAAAACAGAAAAGCTCTTGTAATTTACAAGAGCTTTTCTGTTATATATACGATCAAGATTATTCTTCTTCACCATCGTTTTGATCTGATTCATTTTCAGAATCTTCTTCTTTTTCACCAGAGCCTATTTCGAAAAAACTAAAAATTGAACCGCCGTAACTTTTCTGGAATGAAAAGTGAATCATGTGATCCAGTTTGGTATATTTCGAATGCTCGATTACCATCATTCCTCCTTCATTAAGCAGTTCTTTTTCGAAAACTAATAAGATGATTTTTTCGAAAGTTTTTTGGTCCAAAGCATAAGGGGGATCTGCAAAAATAATATCATAAGACGTTTTACATCTTTCTAAATAAGCAAAAACATCACTTTTTGTGGCAGCAATATTAAAATCATATTCGGCTGCAACTTGCTTAATGAATTTTACACAACCAAAATCACCATCAACAGAAGTGATTGGCGTGCTTCCTCTTGAGGCAAATTCGTAACTGATATTTCCGGTTCCGGCGAATAAATCCAGTATTTTAAGTCCTTCAAAACTGAAATGGTTGTTCAAAACATTGAATAATGCTTCTTTAGACATATCGGTAGTGGGACGAACTGGAAGTCCTTTTGGTGGAAAAATGCGTCTTCCTTTGTATTTTCCTGAAATGATTCTCATGAGTTGAAAAGTATAAAATGATTTCTGTTTTCGGCCTCAGAAAAATAATTGTTCCATCGCAAATCTTCCACATCAATTAGGGAAACGTTGCGAATATATTTGAAAGCGATTTTGAAATAATCACTTTCGGTATCAATATTTCCGATTAGTTCCAATGGGAAATTTTCGGGATTTAAATTCAATTGTTCGGCCGTAAATAAGATGTAATACAAGAAATCTTCTGGCGTGCTGTAATCGAAAGAATTGAAAAGCAATAATTTTTGGTTCTGAACCACAATGATTTCAAAATGTCCTGTATTAATATGTACAAACATTTTTTTATCATCCTTATTTTTGGAAGCAATCAAAAGTTTTGAAACCAAAATACTGTTTGCATGTTTGTAATCGAAAGAACCAAATTGGTCAATAAAAAAATTATTGATATTCACATACGGAATATAAACCGCATTCATTTGATAGTTTGGAATTTCATCAAAAGCAAAAAAATCCGTTTCAAAAACCTTAGTGTTGTATTGCAAATAACTCCCTAAAAAGTTCTCGTCAAAAAGAGCAGTGGGAACAAAAGTGGAAAGATTGTTATTGTGAATAATCAAAATTTCATCATACGAATCCTTTAATTCTGGATAATCCCGAAAAGCATCACCAAACAATTCTTCAATTTTTGTGGCTTTATGAAATGTATCAAAATGTACTTCGTTAAATGAAGTCACCGTATTGTTTAGCGTGTCAAAACAACAAAAAGAAAGCCCAGTCAAGGAAACTTGAATGGACAATTTTTTATATTTTTTTTCGGTGATGTTCGTATTTTGTATTGACATAATTTGATTTTCAATCCATTTCTACCTTATATATAGTACAAGAATTAAATGCGGTCACAAACTTACAATTTTTTTACGATTCTAATACCAATTTATGCAATTGCCTCGATTTTCATACTTATATTTGATGTTCATTTATAGCAATCAACTTCACATGAATTCTTCCTTGTTTTACAGTCTTTTACAGAGAAAATTTCCTTTTCAGCCCACTTATAAACAAGATATTTTTTTTCAAAAAATTGCTATTTTTTTAACCGAAGTTGATAATAAGACCATATTCGTATTAAAAGGATATGCCGGAACTGGAAAAACGACCGTAATTTCTACTATTGTAAATAGTTTATTGGACATCAATAAAAAATATGTCTTGTTGGCTCCAACAGGTCGTGCGGCAAAAGTAATTGCCAATTATTCGAATAAACCGGCTTTTACAATTCATAAAAAAATCTACTTTCCCAAGAAATCTTCCGGTGGTGGCGTTTCGTTTACATTGCAACAAAACAAACATAAGAATACGATTTTCATTGTCGATGAAGCTTCGATGATTTCGGATACGAATTCGGATTCTAAGTTATATGAAAACGGTTCTTTATTGGATGATTTGATTTCGTATGTATATTCGGGAACGAATTGTAAGATGATTTTATTGGGTGATACCGCACAGTTGCCTCCGGTGAATTTAGATATCAGTCCGGCTTTGGATATTCGTACTTTGGGAATGAATTATGATAAGGAAGTAGAACATATTGAGTTGGACGAAGTCATGCGTCAGGAAGAAAATTCCGGGATTTTGCATAATGCAACTGAACTTCGGGAATTATTGAAAGATTCCTTTATTGACGAATTCAAATTTGATGTCAAGAAATTTAAAGACATTGTTCGGTTGACCGATGGGTATGATATTCAGGATGCCATCAATTCTGCCTACAGTAATTATAGTATAGAAGATACCGCTTTTATTGTTCGTTCCAATAAAAGGGCGAATCAATATAATGAGCAAATAAGAACTAAAATCCTCGATAAAGAAAGCGAACTATCAACCGGCGATTTCTTGATGGTGGTAAAGAACAATTATTTTTGGTTGAAAGATTCTGATGAAGCGGGATTTATTGCCAATGGTGATATTATCGAAATATTAGAAATTTTCAATATCAAGGAATTGTATGGTTTTAAGTTTGCCAAAGTAAAAATTCGAATGATTGATTACCCCAATCAGATTCCATTTGAAACGGTATTGTTAATGGACACCATAAAAAGCGAATCGCCATCGTTAACCTATGAAGAATCCAACCGATTGTATCAGGAAGTATTGAAAGATTATGAAGGCGAAACCAAATTTCAAAAATTCCAAAAAGTAAAAGCCAACGAATATTTTAATGGCTTGCAAGTCAAATTCTCGTATGCAATTACGTGTCATAAATCACAAGGTGGACAATGGAATACTGTTTTTATAGAACAACCATATTTACCCGATGGAATCAACAGAGATTACATACGTTGGTTGTACACTGCAATGACCCGAGCAAAAAATAAATTATATTTGATAGGATTTAAGGATGAGAATTTTGTAGAATAATCTTTTTAAATTAAACCATTAAGAAATTTAAGGTTATTAAGCAATTATACTAACACCTTAAAAAACTTAAATTTCTTAATGGTTTAAAAATAAATATTTGTTTATGAAAATATTAAACAGCTTACATGAAATTTCAGGTTCTTTTTCGAATACCGAAAAAATGCCTGTTTTGTTTTTAGGACACGGAAGTCCGATGAACGCGATTGAAGAAAATCAGTTTGTGACGGGTTTTCGAAACTTAGCAAAAACCTTACCGCAACCAAATGCCATTTTGTGTATTTCAGCACATTGGTTCACCAAAGGGACAAAGGTTACCGCAATGGAAATGCCAAGAACGATTCACGACTTTGGAGGTTTTCCGCAAGCGTTATTTGATGTGCAATATCCAGCGAAAGGAAGTCCTGAATTAGCGATAGACACCAAACAATTGTTGACACCAGTAGAAGTAGAGCTAGACGAACATTGGGGTTTGGATCATGGTGCTTGGAGTGTCATTAAACATTTATATCCCGAAGCCAATGTTCCCGTGATTCAGTTGAGTATTGATTACACTAAATCCGGGCAATACCATTTTGAACTGGCACAGAAACTAAGTGCGTTGCGTACCAAAGGAATTTTGATTGTAGGTAGCGGCAATATTGTTCATAATTTGAGATTGGTCGATTATCACAATTTCGATAAAGACAATTACGGTTTCGATTGGGCAATTGAAGCAAGGGAAGCCGTAAACAATTATTTATTGGACGGGAATTTCCAACCGTTGATTGATTTTGAAAAACAAAGCAAAGCGTTTCAATTAGCGATTCCTACGCCGGAACATTATTTACCCTTGATTTATACCTTGGGATTAAAAGGAAAAAGCGAGGAACTAAGTTTGTTCAATGATAAGTTATTGGCGGGTTCTTTGAGTATGACTTCGGTGAAGATTATGTAAGGATAGATACTAAAGAAGTTTATTTTAGAATAGCTCTTTTTCTTTTCTAAAATATTAACAATCCTAAAACCAATCTCTAAAAAATATTTATTGTGAAAATACAAGATGATAAAAAATTAGATAATCCGGTTTGGTTTTCATTATCAGAAACGCATCAAAGTTTTGCGGTGGATTACGGTAGTGTAAAATTCTATCATCCTGATTATTGTCCGTTTGGTGGTTTTGAAAAAGGCAATGCAACTGAAAAGTCTATCGATGAATATTCTGCGATGGTTGACAATTTTTTTATTGTTGGAGAAAAACCAGAACTTTCAAATCTATTAAAGTTAAATAAAGAATTGGTTTGTCTTCAAATAATTGTTTACAATCCAATCGATATTCTAATTAATGATCCAATCATAATACTTACTGACGAACATATTGATGCTTTATATGAGTTGGTAAACTTGGTGCAGCCAGGATATTTTAAAAAGAAAACTGCTTTATTAGGCAATTATTACGGTATTTTCAAAAAAGATGAACTTGTTGCCGTGACTGGTGAGCGCATGCAAATGAATGATTTTATTGAAGTCAGCGCAGTAGTTACACATCCCAATCATACAGGAAAAGGATACGCCAAACAATTAGTTGCCCATACCGTAAATGAAGTTTTGAACCAAAATAAAATTCCTTTTTTACATGTGATTGAAGATAATAATGGAGCAATACAATTGTACGAGAAATTAGGTTTTTCAATTAGGCGGAAAATTAGTTTTTGGAATATCACAAAGTAAACTTAGGTTGATAATTAAGAACAATTTTGTAAATCCTAAAAACATACTAACTTAGCACCAAGCGAACTTGATTGTTGCTTTTGCCCCAGATAAAAATTAAAACTTTGCGACTTAGTGCCTTCGTGGCAAAATTAAAAATATAAAAATGAAAATAATAGCAGTCATTCCCGCCCGTTACGCTTCGACACGATTTCCCGCAAAACTAATGCAGGATCTGGGAGGTAAAACGGTCATTTTAAGAACTTATGAAGCAGCCGTAAACACGCAATTGTTTGATGATGTTTTTGTGGTAACCGATTCGGATTTAATTTATGATGAAATTGTTTCTCATAGTGGAAAAGCCATTCGAAGCATCAAAGAACACGAATCAGGAAGTGATCGAATTGCAGAAGCGGTCGAAAATCTGGATGTTGACATTGTGATTAATGTACAAGGAGACGAACCGTTTATTGATGCGGAACCTTTGGCAAAAGTCATTGAAGTTTTTAAAAATGATTTGGATAAAAAAGTAGATTTGGCTTCCTTGATGCGTGAAATTACAAACGAAGAGGAAATCAATAATCCCAATAATGTAAAAGTTGTGGTGGATCAAAACGGATTTGCTTTGTACTTTTCACGTTCGGTGATTCCGTATCCAAGAGAGAAAAATGTGGGCGTTCGTTATATGCAACACATCGGGATTTATGCCTTTAGAAAACAAGCTTTATTGGATTTTTATAGTTTACCGATGAAATCATTGGAAGCATCTGAAAAACTGGAGCAATTACGCTATTTAGAATTTGGAAAACGTATCAAAATGGTCGAAACTACACATGTCGGAATCGGAATTGATACTCCGGAAGATTTAGAAAAAGCAAGAAAAATGCTTTAAGAATAACCATGAATTCACGAATTTTTTTAAACTTTATTTCAAAAATTACGTGAATTCGAGGTAAAATAGTTTGTTAGCATTTACTAAATCATTCCTTTTAAATGTTATAAATAAATCCTCATTTGAAGGCATTGTTATAAAATTTCAAATAGTCAATAAAATGTAGTAGTTTTAGCCTAACTAATTTATTGACTTATGAAAAAAATAATGCTCCGTCTTATTCTTTTGGGATCTATTTATGGACATGCACAAATGAAAGCAGATGATGTAAAAACGTTTACTCTTACAAACGGAATGAAGTTTCTGGTTGTGGAAGATTTCTCTATTCCAAATGCGAATATGTATTTGTTTTATAAGGTGGGAAGCCGAAATGAATACCAAGGTATCACTGGACTTTCTCATTTTTTTGAACACATGATGTTCAATGGAGCTAAAAAATATGGTCCAAAACTCTTTGACCAAACCATGGAATTTAACGGTGGCGCCAATAATGCCTATACTACTGAAAATGTTACGGTATATTCCAACTGGTTTCCAGCATCAGCATCTGAAGTTATATTTGATCTTGAAGGCGACAGAATTTCCAGTTTGAGTATTGATCCTGCTATGGTAGAAAGTGAAAGAGGTGTGGTTTTAAGTGAGCGTCGTACCGGCCTTGAAAATTCTCCATGGCGTTTATTGTCACAGTCTATGCAGGCGACTGCTTTTCAGGAACATCCGTACCATTGGCCAGTTATAGGCTATGAAGATGATATGAAAAACTGGACCCAACAAGATTTGGAACACTATTTTAAAACCTATTATGCTCCAAATAACTGTGTAGTTGTAGTTTCTGGCGCTATCAAAATGGAAAAAGTGAAGCAATTTGCTGAAAAATATCTTGAAATTATTCCGGCACAACCTGCTCCGCCTAAAGTTCATATTGTGGAACCTGCTCAAACTGGGGAACGCAGAATAGTTGTTAAAAAAGAAGTGGCTACTCCATATCTCATGATTGGGTATCATACGCCAGAATCTAAAAATGTGGATTATTATGCATTGAATATTCTTAGTTCAGTTCTTTCAAGTGGAAATTCATCACGATTGTATGCTTCTCTGGTAAATCAAAAACAATTGGCTACACAAGTATTTACTGATTTTGGAGATAGTTTTGATCCTAAACTTTTTAATTTCTATGCAGTTGCCAATAAAGATGTTAAAGAGACTGATTTAGAGCAAGCGATTTATATTGAGATTGAAAAAATAAAAAAGGATGGCATCAGTGAAACTGAACTTCAGAAAATAAAAAACCAAAAACTGATGGAATTTTACTCCCAAGTAGAAACTATCGATGGAAAGTCAAATAACATAGGTACTTACGAAGTGTTTTTTGGAGATTATAGAAAAATGTTTGACGCACCAGCCAACTATAATAAAATTACTGTAGCTGATGTGCAGAATGTTGCCAAAAAATATTTTACAAAAAGTAACAGAACCGTAGGTGTATTAAAAACAAATGTAGAAGATTAACTTTATGAAACAGATCAACCAAAAACTCATGATATTCTGCCTACTGGTGATTACTAGTATAAACCTATCAGCGCAGCGCTTTAAATTACCAAATTATACCACTTTTAAATTGCCAAACGGACTTACTGTTAACCTTATGGAACAACACGATGTTCCCGTTATCAGTGTTTCAGTCATTCTTCCAGCCGGTGCAATCTATGACTATAATAAATCTGGTTTAGCATCATTGACTGCTACAGCACTAAAACATGGCACTAAAAACTTTACAAAGATAAAATTAGATGAAGAATTAGATTTTATTGGGGCTGATGTAAATACGTATGCTTCAAAAGAATTTTCTGGTCTTACTTCGAAATTTGCAACTAAGGATAAAGAAAAAGTACTCGGTATCATTAAAGAAATACTATTGAATCCTGTTTTTGATGCTGCCGAGTTTGAAAAAGAGAAAAGCCGTTTATTAGTTACATTGGAACAACAAAAAGAAAGTCCAAGATCAGTAATAGGAGCCTATTTTGATTCTCTTTTGTATGGGAATCATGCCTATGGAAATGTTATAAATGGAAATAATACAACGGTTAGCAAATTAACAGTCAATGATGTTAAAGATTTTTATAACACAAATTATAAACCGAATAATGCTGTTATAAGTATTGTAGGGGATTTTGTTTCGAATGAAATGAAAGTTAAACTAACCAAGTTGTTTTCGGGTTGGGAAAAATCAGCAAAAGACGAAGAAAATCCAGCTTCAAAAACAATTAACATTCCTACCGAAAATAAGGTATTGCTAGTTAATAAAGGAGATGCCAAGGAGACAACATTTTATATTGGTGCACCAGGCGTGAATCGAAATAATCCAGATTATGTAGCTATTGATGTTGTCAATACCTTATTTGGAGGACGGTTTACTTCCATGTTAAATGATGAACTTAGAGTAAATTCGGGTTTGACTTATGGAGCTTCAAGTAGATTTAATGCTTTAAAGAATGGTGGTTCTTTTGTGATTAGCACTTTTACAGCCGTTAAAACGACGGAGCCTGCAATTGATAAAGCTTTGGAGGTATTAAATAAATTACATGCAAATGGGATTGATCAAAAGGCATTGAGCTCTGCCAAAAACTATGTGAAAGGACAGTTTCCTCCTCGATATGAAACTACAGATCAATTAGCCAACTTATTGTCTCAAATGTTTTGGTATAATTTTGATAAATCGTTCATCGATAATTTTGAAAAAAATGTAGATAGCCTAGATTTAGCAAAAGCGAACCAAATCATTGCTAAATATTTTCCTAAGGATAAGTTGCAATTTGTATTAGTAGGAAAATCAGAAGATATCAAAAAGATTGCTGAAAAATATGGAAAAGTGACTGAACGGGAAATAAAGAATGATATAAAGAAAGTAAATTAAGAAAATAAAAATAGGGGATTAGGTTTCCCTATTTTTTTGAAATAAATTTATATTTGAAAAAAAACGCAGATTCACAGATTTAATTAATAATCTATGAATCTGCGTTTCTATTTAATAGTAGCAGTTTTTATTCTAATTTTTCAATTACGATTAATTCATTGTGTATTTCAATTCTGGGTATGGTTCTTATTCTGAATTGATTTTCATAAAATTCTGAAACATATTTTCGATTTCTTATATTTTGGGTTTCATTCAAAATCATTGTATTGAAAAGAATGAAACCTCGACTTTTTAAAAGAAAGCAGATTCGGTTGATAAAAAATGTTTCAAATAAAAAATTGGGCATTGTAGTATCTTGGAAGATATCAATAATAATTAAATCGTATTTATTTTTGGTTTTCAAAACAAATTCAAAGGCATCTTCAATAACAATATCAAGTTGGGGTATTTTATCTAAGGCAAAATATTTATTAGCCACCTTAATTATATCGGAATCAATTTCTACTCCGGTTATTTTTCCTTTAAATTTAATTTCATCAACCAACGTTTTTATAACACTGCCTCCGGCTACTCCCAAAACAAGAATATGTTCCATAGCTGCTATTTTTTCAAAGCCGATGTTTTTTAGACCAATTCTTAAAATGCGTTGTAGGCTTCCATACGAATAATTGGCATTTTCAGAATCTAAAACTAACTCCCCATTTGCCCAAGTCACTTCAATCGATTTGCTCAATGAAGATTTTGATTGATAAATTTTTATAGGAATAAGGTAACTGAATATTTTTTTAATCATTTGTGACAATTTTACTCAAAAAATATTTGAGTTGTAATACTATTTAACGGAAGATATTTCTAGTTATTATTAAAGCTAATTACTAATACTTCACAAAAGTAAAATAACCAAGTAAACTAATTCTTATAAAATATTTTTTCGACTTGGTACAAATATATTGATTATTCCAGTATTGTTATACATTATGATGCGGTCAAATGTATATTAATTACCTAATGGAATAAAATAAAATTACATGATTTTGAAGCAAAAAAAATACCTAAAACAACAAGTGTTTTAGGCATTTTCGAACTAAATTGAAAATATTTATTTGAACAGCTTAAACCACTGTGTTTTTAAAAATCCCGATCTCTTCAATCTCCAGTTCCACTACATCTCCAGGTTCAAAAGGACGGTGAACTGAAAAATTATTTTCTATCAAACTTCCCCAACCAACAGTACCGGATTCTAAGATATCTCCTGGCATAAGGTTTACATTGTTCTCTGAAGCGCGTTCCATCATTTGTGGAAAAGTCCAATGAACGGTTTTATAGTTCCCTTTGCATATTGTTTCTCCATTAATTCTTGAAGTCATCTTTATATCGAAACGATCGGTTGTACTTTTTGGCATAGCCAAATGTTCCTGATGCGATTCTCTTGAAATGCGGCAACGGTATTTTTCAAATTCATCTTTGGTAACGATACAAGGACCAATTGCATTAGCAAAATCTTTTCCTTTATGTGGGCCAAGTGGAACAGTCATTTCATGTTTTGGATGGCACGGGCTGTCCAGTCATTAAAAATAGTGTAACCAAAAATATAATCATCAGCATTTTCGGCTTTAATGTCTTTTCCTTTCTTACCAATTACGACCGCCATTTCTAATTCGATGTCGAGCTTAGTTTCATCGTCAGGACGAAGAATGTTATCTTCAGGACCATAAATAGCTTGATGGTTTGCAAAATAAAAAATAGGTATTTCATACCAAGCCGCTCCAACCGTATGACCGAAAGATTTGGAAGCATTAAGCCATGTGTTGTTCAAAACCTATATAGTCTCTAAAACTTCTTGGGTTTGGCAAAGGAGCCAAAAGGGTTACTTCTTCTAATGTATAGTGTGGAGGAATAGCTTCTAAATTGTTGTTTTTTATAATTTTATAATAATCTTCATGGCCATCAATAAAACTCAACATATCATTAGGCAATCGTTGATCTGCTTTTTGCATTTCAACCACGCCATTATCTTTTAGCCAACCAATCTTAGTTTGCCCTTTATTATTTTTAAAAGGTACTAATTTCATTTTTCTTTTTTAAAATAGGTTGTGCCAACATTCCAGTAGTTTCCCCCATAGTAGCACCAATATTTGCATCTTCAGGTGATTGATGTACAGGAAAGAGAGAAAAGAAAGAAAGCAAAATTGAATGTTTAGAGAATAGATTTTTTAGAAACAATTCATTATTTTGGTAAAATGAATATAATAACGATAAAACCTCAAGAACTTCTTGAGGTTTTATTTAGAATTTTATGTGTTTTAATTTATAAATAGATATTAATTATTTTGTGCAAAAGATAAGGAGTGATGAAGAAACAATTTTATAAATGGATATTTTTCAAGCTTATGGGTTGGAAAATAGTTGGAACAATTGATACAGATATAAAAAAATGTGTAATGATGGTTATGCCTCATACTAGTGCGCATGATTTTTATTTGGGTATTTTCACCAGAGGAATAACTGGCTTAGAAATGAATTGGGTTGGAAAAAAAGAATTGTTTCGTTTTCCTTTCGGGTTTTATTTTAGATACATGGGAGGGGAACCATTAGATAGAACAGGTGGATTGAATAAAGTAGATTCTATTGCAGCTATTTTTCAACGAAAGGAAATTTTTAGACTTGCTGTTGCTCCCGAAGGAACCCGTAAAAAAGTAAGCGAACTAAAAACAGGATTTTATTACATTGCACTAAAAGCAAATGTTCCCATAATTCCTGTTGCTTTTGATTTTGGTAAAAAAGAAGTCAATTTAGGAAATCTAATAATTCCTTCAGGAAATTTAGAAGCTGATATGCTTATTTTGAAAAAACATTATTTAGGAGTTGAAGGTAAAATTCCTGAAAAAGGGTTTAAGGAATAAATTAAATCTCTTTTATTTTAAAAAATAACAAGACTATTTATTATTATAAATCGTTCTGAAAATTAATCTGAAACATAACTTTTAAATGTTCCATTTTTATAAAAAATTACAATCTTATCAATTTCACTCGAAAAAGATTCCTTTGCTATATTTTGACTTTCCATTTTTTTTGTATCCAAAGAGTTTATTGGATTCGTGTCTTTTATTTCTGAGAATAAATTTTCAGGAATAATTTCGTTGTTTAATGGAGTAGGGATATTTTGTTTTACAACTTCTTCAAATACATTTTCTGTGGTATCGATTTGCGCAGTGTTTTTTGGAAACGTTCCTTTTCCATTCAAAATCCAATACAAATCAACATCAGGAAAAACATCTAAAATTTTAAGGATAAAATCCAGACTTGGTTTGTTTCTTCCCGAAAGAAGGTGAGACAAACTCGAACGCTGAACGCCAATTTTATCTGCAAAAGAAGAAGCATTCAGACCGTAATAATCCAGTATAATTTCTAGTCTTTTTATAAAATCGTCTATGTTTACCATTGTAAATTTTGATTAATAATAATCTATTTACAAATGTAACTAAATTAAGTTAAATTGCCAAAATTACAAGTGTAAATAGTATTTATTTAAATATTTTTATTAATGTTTTAATATAAATAAAAATATTTAAGTAATTGATAAATAATAAATTATCTTGTAATTATATTTAAGGTAACATTTGTCAATTATAAAGAGTTTGCTTTAGAGTAAATAACAAGAAAAATTGTTTACATCATTGAAATAATTTAAATTTTACTTGTTTACAAATGTAAATATAAAGATGTTTACTTTTGTAAATCAAATAATATAGTATGAATTTAGAACAATTATTCAATCAATATAAAGAAGAATCTATCCACGGCCGTTATATTACTTTAGATTCAATTGAGCCTTTATTACAGAAATTAAACACCAATAATCAACTTAAAATTATTGGGAAATCAGTTCTTGAAAAGTCTATTTATTCCTATCAAATTGGTGAAGGTAAAACCAGAATTTTTCTTTGGTCTCAAATGCATGGAAATGAAAGTACAACTACAAAAGCACTTTTTGACTTTTTAAATGTATTAAATAGTGGGTCAGATTTGGCAAAACAATTGCTTAATGCTTTTACTTTTTGTAGTATTCCGATGTTAAATCCTGACGGAGCAACTTTATATACGCGTGAAAATGCTAATATAGTAGATTTGAATAGGGATTCTCAAGACCTTTCTCAGCCTGAAAGCAAGATATTGCGACAAACTTTTGAAACTTTCAAGCCGGATTATTGTTTTAACCTTCATGATCAACGTACTATATTTGGAGTTAGTGATACTGGTAAACCAGCGACATTGTCATTTTTAGCGCCTTCTTATAATAAAGAGCGAGAAATCAATGATTCGAGATTGAAAGCTATAAATCTAATTGCGGCTATAAACGATGCGTTGCAACAGTATTTGCCGAATCAAATAGGGCGTTTTGAGGATTCGTTTAATATAAATTGTATAGGAGATACTTTTCAGTATTTAGGTGTACCTACTTTATTGTTTGAAGCGGGACATTTTGCAAATGATTATGAGAGAGAAGTAACAAGAAAATTTGTCTTCATGGCGCTAATTTCGAGTTTTGCGTCACTTTGCGAAAACGTTATAGTTAGCAATGGAATTAACAAATATTTGAATATTCCTCAAAATAAAGTCGTTTTTTATGATTTTATGTATAAAAACATCAGAATAAATTATGATGGTATCGAAAAAATCACCAATTTTGCATCACAATACAAAGAAGAGTTATTTGAAAATCAGATTTGTTTTAACGCCTATATTTCACAAATTGGCGAATTAGAAAATCATTTCGGTCATTATGAGTATGATGCTAAAGGAGCACTATATAAAGATGACTATGATAATTTTCCGAAATTAAATCAAAAAGCTGATTTTTGCTTAGATAATGACATAAAATTTGTTAACGGAATGATAAAAATATAATATTTATATCGTTTTATTAATTTTTATGTATATTTTTATACTTTGTAATAGCAATTATTAATATTAATTAAAGAAATATGAGTAAGTTTCGTTTAGATGAAGTAGATCACCAGATATTAGATATGTTGATTGACAATACAAGAGTTCCGTTTACAGATATCGCAAAAAAATTGTTAATTTCTGCAGGAACAGTGCATGTTAGAGTAAAAAAAATGGAAGATGCCGGAATTATAATGGGATCTTCATTAGTTCTTGATTATGATAAATTAGGATATTCTTTTATTGCATATGTAGGTGTATTTCTTAATAATACTTCTCAAACAAAATTTGTTTTAGAGCGTATTAATGAAATTCCTTACGTAACTGTTGCGTCTGTAACAACGGGAAAATTTAATATTTTTTGTAAAATTAGAGCTAAAGACACGAAACATGCTAAAGATGTTATCTTTATGATTGATGATATAGAAGGAGTCTACAGAACTGAAACTATGATTTCTCTTGAAGAAAGTATAAATGATAAGAAGCGCTTGATGCATACTATTTTCAAAAATATGTAATTAATCTTGAACGCTATATTTTAAAATATAACCTCAAGTTTGTTCTTGGGGTTTTTTTATGATAAATTGACTAACTAAACCAACTACAACTAAATTATGTACACGCTGCCTAAAATAGAACGTTTTAATCAAGACGTTCTTTCCAAATATCACATTTATAATAGTGTTTTTATTACATTACCTTTTGATTCTATAGACAATACAGGTGTTTTGCTTCCTTTGTTTACAGATGTTTGTGATACTGGTTTTAAGAAGCAAGAAACTCCTAAAGAAATTGTCGATTTTTTTGCTAAAAGATACTTGCATAGCGCCTCAGAAACAGAAAAAATTGATTTGATGTTTCGTTTTATTCAATACATTGAAAGACAGATTGTTTTGTTTGATGCTATTGAAGATGCTGCTTTTCCTGTAGTTAATAATATGGAAGGAAGAGGTTCTTTGAGGGATATTAAAGAAAAATCAGAAGCAAAAGAGAAGGAAGAAGAGTTGATTGATTTCTTGGAAAATTTCAATGTAAGAACTGTTTTGACAGCTCATCCTACACAATTTTATCCTGGCGCAGTGCTGGGTATCATTAATGATTTAACGGATGCTATCCGTCAAAATAATTTACTTGATATCAAGCAATTGTTAGCTCAATTAGGGAAAACCCCTTTTATTCAAAATGAAAAACCGAACCCTTTTGATGAAGCGGTAAGTTTGATTTGGTATCTTGAAAATGTATTTTATAAAACTTCGGGAGATATGGTTCATTATCTTCAAAAGAATATTTTTAATGGAAATTCAATTAAGAACCCGTTAATTAAACTTGGATTTTGGCCAGGTGGAGATCGTGATGGAAATCCATTTGTGACAACAGGTATTACTTTGAAGGTTGCAGAACGTTTAAGAACTTCTATATTAAAATGTTATTACATTGAAATTAGAAATTTAAAACGTAAGTTAACTTTCTCAGGTGTAGATGTTTTAGTTTCAGAACTTGAACATAAGCTTTATCGTTCTGTTTTTTATTCAACAGGAGATATTTTTATCACTTTGGAGGAATTTAAGTCTCAGTTGAAAAAAATAAAGCAAATAATTATTGACCAACACCAATCATTATATCTTGATGAGTTAGATTCATTGTTAATTAAAGTGAATTTATTTGGTTTTCATTTTGCGTCTTTAGATATTCGTCAAAATAGTAAAATTCATGATGCCGTATTTAATGACGTTGTTGAGTTTTATTTGAATTCAAATCCAGCTGTTTTTCCTGAGAATTATTTTGAATTGTCAGAAGAGGAGAAATTTACAGTTCTCTCTAATACTAAAGGAGATTTAGATCCAAATGTTTTCAATAATGAAATGACTAAATCAACTATTGAGTCAATTCAGGCTATAAAAACAATCCAAGAGAAGAACGGTGAATTTGGTGCCAATCGTTATATTATAAGTAATAATGAAAGTGCGCTTAATGTGATGGAAACCTTCGCATTGTTCCGGTTAAGTAATTGGGAAAATCCTACTGTTGATATTATTCCGCTTTTTGAATCTGTTGATGATTTGCAAAACGCGCATGCTATCATGGAGAAATTGTATACAAATCCAGCTTATGCGAAACATCTAGTAAACAGAAATAATAAGCAAACTATAATGCTTGGTTTCTCTGATGGTACAAAAGATGGGGGTTATTTAATGGCAAACTGGAGTATTTATAAAGCCAAAGAAGAGCTTACTGAAATCTCTCGAAAATATGGTATAAAAGCTATTTTCTTTGATGGTCGTGGTGGTCCTCCAGCTCGTGGTGGTGGAAAAACGCACAAATTCTATGCTTCATTAGGTCCGAATATTGAGAATAACGAGATTCAGGTTACGGTACAAGGACAAACCATAAGTTCTAATTTTGGTACTTTAGATTCTTGTCGTTATAATTTGGAGAATTTATTGAGTGCGGGTGTAACGAATCAAGTTTTCAGCAAAGGTCAGAATGAATTATCAACTAACGAGAAAGATATTTTAGACCAATTGGCAGAATTAGGATATGAAAAATACTTGAGTTTCAAGAATCATCCTAAATTCATTCCATATTTGGAACAAATGAGTACTTTGAAATATTATGCTAAAACTAATATTGGAAGCCGTCCGTCAAAAAGAAGTAAATCGGAAAGTTTGGATTTTGCAGATTTGAGAGCAATTCCTTTTGTAGGTTCTTGGAGTCAATTGAAACAAAATGTTCCTGGATTTTTCGGAGTAGGATCAGCATTGAAGCATTTTGAAGACACGGATCAATGGAATAAAGTTCAAGATTTATATGACAACTCTTTGTTCTTTAAAACTTTGTTGGAAAATAGTATGATGTCATTGGCTAAATCATTTTTCCCATTAACAGCATACATGAAAAAGGACCCTGAATTTGGTGCTTTTTGGCAAATAATCTATGATGAATTTTTGGAAACAAAACGTTTGCTTTTAAAAATTGCGGGTCATAAAGAGTTAATGGAGAATTATCCTGATGGTAAAGCATCTATACAAATAAGAGAGCGTATTGTATTGCCATTGTTGACGATACAGCAATATGCTTTATTGAGAATTAATGAAATTAATAAAGAGAAAAATCCTGATGTAGACTTGATTAAAGTGTATGAGAAAATTGTAACACGTTCTCTTTTTGGAAATACAAATGCAAGTAGAAATTCAGCTTAATTGAAAAAATAATGAAAACAGATCAATTGCCTGTTAGTGAATATTCTGAATTTAACGCAACTTATATTAGAGCTGCGGGAAATATTGATATGATTGAAGAATTGGAAATTTGTCTTCACGATTTTATTCGTTTTGTACAAAATATTCCAATGGATAAATTTGATTACAGATACGCCGAAGGGAAGTGGACTATCAAAGATATTATTCAACACATCATCGATACGGAACGTATTTTTGGGTATCGTGCGTTGCGAATTTCAAGAAATGACAAAACATCATTGCCTGGTTTCGAAGAAAATGATTATGTAGACAACACAAATGCAAATGATAGAAATATTCAGGACTTATTAGCAGAATTATCAGCAGTTAGGCATTCAAATCTGTTTCTTTTTAAAAGTTTTTCAGAAGAACAATTAAAAAGAATTGGAATTGCTTCTAATACGTCTATTTCAGTTCGTGCAATAGGTTTTATTCTTATTGGTCATCAAAAACACCATCAAAAAGTTTTTCAAGAAAGATATTTATAGGGTCTCGAAGCAAGTTGACCAGATTTTTAACTTGTTTTCAAAAGACATTGTATTAGCAGGACTAGTTGAAGGCATCACATAATACGTGATGCCTTTCATTTGTCCGAATTTTTTTAGAAAATATTTATGACTTTCTTTTCCATTAAAGATGATTTTAGTGATTGCTGGAAATTCTTTAAACAACGATTCAAAATCATTTTCTTTTTGATTTTTAATATGAATATCTAAACTTCCTTTTCTTTCGCAATTTTCCAATACATCCCACAATCCAATTTTATTTTTTTGCAATAACTGAATCTTTTCTTCAAAAATTTCTGATACAGGTAAATTACCCAGCTGTGTGTACATTATTTTCCAAAAATGATTTCTTTTATGTGCATAATATTCCTGTTTTTCAAGAGAAGCTATGCCAGGCATGGTTCCCAAAACCAAAATTTCAGTTTGAGAATTTACAAATGGAGGAAATGAATTTATCATACTAATTTTTAAAATACAGCGTTTTCTTTTTCTAGTATAGCCAATGCCAATCGTATTTTTCCGTAATCCATTTTCTCTTCAAAATAATCAAAATACGGTTTCAAGGTATTTGGTAATTCCAACTTTATTTGTGCTTCGGCAATTTGAGATACTTCTTCTTTAGATATAAACGGATTCAAATCTATAGCAGCTCCGTCAACATATAATTTGGCTAAATGGGACATAATCGTACTCAAACCCAATTTACGCTTTTGAGAAATTTCTTCAACAGATAATCCGTTTTGATACAATTCTAATGTTTCTTTATAAGTTGTGGCTTCTTTCTTTTTTTTGACCACCTTAGATTTTTGAAAATCAATTATAGTTTTTATAAAGGCGTCACCATATTTTTCCAGTTTAGCTTTCCCAACGCCATCAATGGCTAATAATTCCTGATCACTAATGGGTCTTTCAGTTTCCATTTGGCGCAAAGCCGCATCACTAAAAATTACATATGCAGGAACTGATTCTTCTTTTGAAATTTCATAACGTAGTTTTCGTAACGTATCAAATAATGAATTTGAAGTAGATTTACTTTTCACTTCGTTGATTTCTTGTTTGTCGATGTTGATTTTTTGAACAATAGTCAATTGGACTTGCTCTCCTTCAAATAATACTTTTTTGGCAAATGCAGTCAGTCTAATTTTGTTTTGCTGATGAAAAGCAATTTCGCAATAACCCAAATTAATCAGTTGGATTAAATATTGATTCCAGTCAAACCAGGAAAGATCAGTGCCAACACCATATGTTTTAAGATTTTGATATTCTTTTTCGTAAATATAAGCATTTTTTGAACCACGCAAGAAGTCAATGATTACAGGTAGTGGCTCCGTTTCTTGCAAACGAATAATTGCGGATAATGCTTTTTGTGCAATAACAGTTCCATCAAAAAAGGAAGGTGGGTTTTTGCAAATATCACAATTTCCGCAGTTTTCTGTAACGAGTTCTCCAAAATACGAAAGCAATATTTTCCTGCGACAACTCAAAGCATCAGCATATTGTTTCATTCTTTCTAGTTTTGCCAGTTGTACTTCGGCATTCAAACCTTGTGATGCAAATTTTTGTAATTGGATTACATCACCATAGCTTTCGAACAATACCGTTTCTGAAGGTAATCCATCGCGACCGGCACGGCCAATTTCTTGATAATAACCCTCTATGTTTTTAGGTAAATTATAATGAATCACCCAACGAACATTCGATTTGTCAATTCCCATTCCAAAAGCTATTGTTGCGCAAACCACTTGACAATCATCATTGATGAATTCATCTTGGGTTTTAGACCGAATTTTATTGTCTAAGCCGGCGTGATAGGCTTTTGCATTAATGCCGATTTTTTGCAGTTTTTCGGCAAGTTCTTCCGTTGTTTTTCTACTTAAACAATACACTATTCCTGATTCGTTAGGCTTTTCTTTGATAAAATCGACAATCTGTTTTACTCGGTCTAAAGCTGGTCGAACTTCCAAACTCAGGTTTTTTCTGTCAAAAGAAGCTACGAATATTTTAGGATTGATTAAATTTAATTGCTCGCTAATGTCTTTACGCGTAGCTTTATCAGCCGTTGCAGTCAAAGCTAAGATTGGAGTAGAAGGGAAGCGATTTTTTAGATAGCCTAAGTTAGTGTAAGCAGGACGAAAATCATGCCCCCAAGCCGAAATACAATGGGCTTCGTCAATAGCAATAAGACTTATGATTAAACTATTGAAAATGTTATCAAGATAAGAAAGGCTTTCTGGTGCAAGGTAAACTAACTTTATAACGTTCGATTTTAAGCTTTCAATATAAAATTGACGTTCGTCTTCAGTTTGACTACTATTTATAAAACAGGCAGCAATACCATTTGCTTTCAAACTATCGACTTGATCTTTCATCAAAGCAATTAGTGGTGAAATCACGATTGTAATTCCTGGAAAAATTAATGCCGGTAATTGAAAACAAATTGATTTACCTCCGCCAGTTGGCATAATTGCCAAAGTATCTTGGCCAGATAGGACACCGTTTATTATGTCTTCCTGATTAGGTCTGAATTTTTCAAAACCAAAGTTTTCCTTGAGTTTGGCATGTAAAATTTGTTGCGTCATTTTGGCGTATATTTTGAATTAATAAAAAAAGGAACTCGTTTGGGAGTTCCTTTTTTATTTTTATCGAAAAAACGAATTAATCTTCGTTATCTTCATCGTCTTCGTCCGAGGTGTCTTTATCTTCTTTTTCATCGTCATCATCATCACCGTCATCTCCACTATCTTTATCGGGCTTATCAAGGTTTTCATCGTCGTCATCATCATCTACTGAATCATCATCATCAAGTTCTAAACCGCTTATTGGTTCAACTACTGCATCGATATCATCATCTTCATCATAATTTTCAATTCGGTCTGCTAATTTTGTACTGACTTTTACTAAATAAATGGTGTCTTCTGTACGAACTTCGACAGCTTCTATTAATTCATTTTTAGCATTTCTAAAACGGATAATGTTTGAGTCATCATATCCTTCAGGAAATTTTTCTACCAAAAGGTTCAAAATTTCATTTGTAAGTTTTGCGTAATCAACTATTACTCTTTTCATAAAGTTATTCTATAAATCTAATAAATATGCGAAAATTAAAGGTGCCACAATTGTAGCATCGGACTCAATAATAAACTTGGGTGTTTTTATGTCTAATTTACCCCAAGTGATTTTTTCATTCGGAACCGCTCCAGAATAAGAACCATAACTGGTTGTTGAATCTGAAATCTGACAAAAATAACTCCAAAAAGGAATATCATGCATTTCCATATCTTGGTATAACATTGGTACTACACATATTGGGAAATCTCCTGCAATACCTCCACCAATTTGGAAAAAACCTACGCCGTTAGTACTGTTTTTTGGATACCAATCTGACAAGAAAACCATATATTCAATACCTGATTTCATCGTAGATGCTTTTAACTCACCTTTGATTACATATGATGCGAATATATTTCCCATCGTACTATCTTCCCAACCTGGTACAATGATAGGTAAATTTTTCTCAGCAGCTGCATACATCCAGCTGTCTTTTAAGTCAATTTCATAATATTCTTCAAGAACACCGGAAAGTAACATTTTATACATAAATTCATGTGGAAAATATCTTTCGCCTTTGTCATCGGCGTCTTTCCAAATTTTATAAATATGTTTTTGCAAGCGACGAAACGCTTCATGTTCCGGAATACAAGTATCGGTAACTCGGTTTAAACCTCTTTCTAATAAATCCCATTCATCTTGAGGAGTTAAATCTCTATAATTTGGAACTCTTTCATAATGAGAATGGGCTACCAAATTCATAATGTCTTCTTCAAGATTTGCTCCAGTACAAGAAATAATATGAACTTTATCCTGACGAATTATTTCTGAAAAAATCTTCCCAATCTCTGCTGTACTCATAGCGCCAGCCATGCTCACCATCATTTTTGCACCGTTGGTTAATTGTTGCTCGTATGCCTTAGCTGCGTCAACTAAAGATGCAGAGTTGAAATGCAGGTAATGCTTTTCAATAAACTGACTGATCGGTCCTTTGCTCATTTTTTTAAATTTAAAGATTTAAAAATCGAAACATTGAATTTGTATTTCAAATTTAACGAATTTTTAAAGTGACTAATTGTATAATTAAGAATTTATTTTTTGTCGTAACCTAATATTTTTAAAACATCATCGGAGGTTTGTTGTTCTGAGAAAACCTCAGTTGCCAAAATTCCATTTTCATCTCTATCTATCAGTATGTGTTTGGGTTGTGGAATTAAGCAGTGGTGTAAACCACCATATCCACCTATAGTTTCCTGATAAGCTCCGGTATTGAAAAATCCTATATATAATGGTTTTTCTTTGTTGTATTTTGGCAAATAGATGGCATTCATGTTTTGCTCTGAATTGTAATAATCATCACTATCACATGTCATTCCGCCTAACAAAACTCTTTCGTAAGTATCATTCCAGCGATTTATTGCTAACATGATAAAACGCTTGTTAATAGCCCATGTATCTGGCAAAGTGGTGATAAAAGAGGAATCAATCATATTCCATTTTTCTCTGTCATTTTGTTGTTTTTGATACAAAATCTGATAAATTGCTCCACCGCTTTCGCCAACAGTAAACGAACCAAATTCTGTAAAGATATTTGGAACATCAACTTCTGCTTCATCACAAGCTATTTTTATTTGATTGATAATCTCATCAATCATGTATTGGTAATCGTACTCAAATGTCAATGAATTCTTGATAGGAAAACCACCACCAATGTTTAATCCATCTAGTGTAGGACATTCTTTTTTAAGCGCGACATATACTTTGATACATTTTACTAATTCATTCCAATAATAGGCATTGTCATTTATACCCGTATTAATAAAAAAGTGCAACATTTTAAGTTCCAGGCTTTTATTTTCTTTTATTTCTTTTTTATAAAAAGGAACGATGTTTTTGTATCCAATTCCTAATCTTGAAGTATAAAACTCAAATTTAGGTTCTTCTTCAGCTGCAATACGGATTCCAATTTTGAATTTTCCTTTTATTTGAGCTTGAAGTAAATCTAGTTCTTCATAATTGTCAATAATTGGAATTGCATTTTTATGACCATTATTTACTAATCTTGCAATGTTCTCAATATATTGATCTCTTTTGAAACCATTACAAATTACATAAGTACTTTTGTTAATTTTTCCATTTTCCAATAAATTTTCAACAATATTGATGTCAAAAGCAGAGGAAGTTTCAATATGGATATTATTTTTGAAAGCCTCATTCATTATAAATTCAAAATGAGAACTTTTTGTGCAATAGCAATAGTAATATTTAGCCTCATATTTATTTTTTTCCATTGATTTACGAAACCAGCTTTTGGCTTTGTTAATGTTATTGGAAATTTGAGGTAAATAGGTAAATTTTAATGGTGTACCATATTTTTCTACGAGTTTCATCAAGTCTATATTGTGAAACTGAAGATTGTCTTTGTTTAATGTAAATTCTTCTTGTGGAAAGTAATAGGTTTGATTTATTAAATCAGAATATTTTGTATTCATTTGTTTTTTAGTATTTTAGATTAAATATATGTAAAAAATAATTAATCTAAAATTCAAACTCTGATATTTGCATAAATTATTTGAAGCTTTTCGTGGTCTGATTTCAAATATTGAAAAACATCAAAACTAAAGTTCCCTTTGATAGAATAAAAACGTTTCAATATTCTTAAAAAAGACATATTGTTTCGGTTTTTCTTAGAACTATAATTTCTCTTGTTTTGACTTTTTTTCATCGCAGCAAATGTAAAAAATATTATATAGGTAATGCAATCCTTTTTATAAAAAAATAATTAAGATTTATAATCCAGAAACGCTTTAAGAATTAATTCATTTTCAACTGATTGATTGATTTTTATTTTCCCGATACCTTCAATTAATGCAAACTGGATGTTACCGTACTCATTTTTTTTGTCGTGAATAAGTAATTCTAAAATAGGTTCGATATCATTTTCTTCAAAAACAATGTCGTCGTATATACTCTTAATACTCGATTTTATTTGAATATATTCCTCTTGATTGATCAAGTTTTTATTCCATGAAATGTAACTTTCCAATATCATTCCAACAGCAATTGCTTCTCCGTGTAATAAAGTTGTCTTGTTTTCATTCTCCAGAAAATAGCTTTCAATGGCATGTCCTAAAGTATGACCAAAATTTAATGCTTTTCGAATGTTTTTCTCAGTTGGATCTTGTTTTACAATTTCATTTTTTATTTCGACAGAACGATATATTAATTCGTCAAAATCAGCAAAATCGATAGCTTTCAAATCTAGAAATTGTTCCCAATATTCTTTGTCATATATCAAGCCGTGTTTCAGCATTTCGGCAAGACCGGAACGCATTTCGTTTTGTGGGGATGTATTAAGATATTGTGTATCAATAAGAACCATTTTGGGGACATTGATAACACCAATTTGGTTTTTTAAATTTCCTAAATCAACACCATTTTTTCCACCAACAGAAGCATCAACCATGGATAATAAAGTAGTAGGGATATGAATAAAATTGACTCCTCTCTTGAATGTTGATGCCACAAAACCACCTAAATCAGTAACGACACCGCCACCTAAATTAAGTACTAGGCTTTTTCTATCAGCACCAAGTTCAGTTAATACATTCCAAATTTGGACACAAGTTTCTATATTTTTATTGTGTTCTCCAGCTTCAAACTCAATAATTTCAATAGTAAGATCAGTTTCTAAAAAGGGTAGAAATTTTGGTAAACAAAACTCATTTGTATTGTTGTCTACAATAATAAATAGGTTAGAATACTTGTTTTCTTTTAAATGAAGGTTTAATGCTTCATATCCTTTTTCGTTGAAATGTATAGGGTAACTGTTGGCTTGAATTGATTGCATCTTTATTGATTAATTGAAAGGGCAAAATAAGGTAATTTTTGGGGAATAATATTCAAAACTCTATCTATATTTGTACAAAAATATCACAAATAATGGAAAAAATATTCAATAATACACAAGTTGCGTTTGCATTAAAAAGCGATACCGAACTCGATAGAGCTTATTTTCTTTTTAAAATGATTGATAATCAGCCTTTAGTTCGAATTGGAACAGCGGTTACTAATTTTGCACTGAAAGCAAATCTTCCGGTTGAAGGTTTAATTCGCGCCACCGTTTTTGACCATTTTTGTGGCGGAGTAAATGAGGTTGATTGCCTTTCTGTAGTAGATAAAATGTTTACTAAAGGAGTTTCCTCTGTATTGGATTATTCTGTAGAAGGTAAAGAGGAAGAAGATCAGTTTGATGCTGCATTGGAAATGACTTTAAAAACGATCGAATTTGCCAAAGAGCGTAAAGCAATTCCTTTTGCAGTTTTTAAACCAACGGGATTTGGACGCTTTGAATTGTATGAAAAATTAGGAGAAAAGCAAACCTTAACGACCGAAGAAAAAGCGGAATGGAATAGAGTAGTGGAGCGTTTTGATTTGGTTTGTAAAGATGCCCATTCTAAGAATGTAGCACTTCTTATTGATGGTGAAGAAAGTTGGATGCAAGATGCAGCTGATGATTTAGTTACCGAAATGATGCGCAAATACAATAAAGAAAAGCCAATTGTTTTCAATACGTTGCAAATGTATCGTTGGGATCGTTTGGATTATTTGAAAAAATTACATGAACAGGCAAAGAAAGAAGGCTTCTTTATAGGAATGAAATTGGTTCGTGGTGCCTATATGGAAAAAGAAATTGCGCGTGCTGAAGAGAAAGGCTACCCGTCACCAATATGCGCTTCAAAAGAGGCTACAGATGAAAATTATGATGCTGCAGTACGCTATATGATTGATCATTTAGATTCGATGTCTATTTTTGCAGGAACCCATAATGAGGAAAGTACTTATATGTTAATGGAATTAATGCAAGAGAAAGGAATTAAATCAAACGATGACAGAATCTGGTTTGGTCAACTGTACGGAATGAGCGATAATATCAGTTACAATTTAGCCGCTAATGGCTATAATGTTGCTAAATACCTCCCTTTTGGTCCAGTTAAAGATGTGATGCCGTACTTGATTCGTCGTGCCGAAGAAAACACTTCAGTTGCTGGGCAAACGAGTCGGGAATTATCAATGATAAAAGCGGAACGCAACAGAAGAAAAGGGAAGTAGAAATCAGTGTTCACTTTCTAGTATTCAGTTAAATTCATAAAAAACTCCATTCAGCTTATTGAATGGAGTTTTTTTATGTCAAATGATTAATGAAATTTAAGAATTGCTAAACTGCAGATTGCTTAAGTTTTTATACATTCCATTTTCTAAAGCAATCAGTTCCTGATGCGTTCCTTGTTCTGTAATTTTTCCATTATCAAGAACTAAAATTTGATCTGCGCTGCGAATAGTAGAAAGACGGTGCGCAATAATGATACTAGTTCTTCCTTCCATCAAGATTTCTAAAGCTTCCTGAACTAGTTTTTCACTTTCGCTGTCTAATGAAGAGGTGGCTTCATCGAGAATTAGAATACTTGGATTTTTTAGCAATGCTCTCGCAATGGCAATACGTTGTCTTTGCCCGCCAGAAAGTTTAATTCCTCTTTCCCCTACAATAGTTTCAAACTTTTCCGGAAAACTTTCTATAAAATTTAAAGCATTGGCTTGTTTTGCAGCCAGAAGAATTTCTTCCTCAGTAGCATCCGGTTTTCCGTAAGCGATATTTTCTTTGATGGTTCCACCAAATAAAATCACATCTTGCGGGACAATACTCATATTTCCTCGAAGATTTTCTAAATCATATTCGTAAATATTTTTCCCGTCAACCAATATTTCTCCGCTATCAATATTATAAAAACGCAACAATAAAGAAGCAATAGTCGATTTTCCAGTTCCACTTGGACCAACAATCGCTATTTTTTGACCATAATTAGCGGTGAAACTAACATCTTTCAATACTTTGATTTCTTTTCTCGAATGATAACTGAACGCTACATTTTTGAAAGTGACATTCCCTTTTATTTTATGTGCAGCCGATGCCGATGCATTTTGAATTGAATTGATTTTTTCAGGAGTTTCATCCAATAATTCAAAAACACGTTCGGTTGCACCAATTGCTTTTTGGATTTGTGCATAAAGCTCCGCAATCCCTCCAAATGAAGCACCTACAAATGTAGAGTACAATACAAATGAAATTAATTGTCCTACGCTCATTTCTCCGCTAATGCTTAAACGAACGCCAAACCAAACTACGGCAACAATAGCTCCGAAAAGACAAAAAATAATGAATGAAGCGAAGTATCCTCTATATTTCCCTCCTTTGATGGCTATTTTAACGACTTCTTTTATTTTTCCATTATAACGGGCAATCTCATACCATTCATTGGCGAAAGCCTTAACAATAGTAATTCCTTGCATGGTTTCTTCAACAATAACCTGACTTTCGGCAACTTTATCTTGAACGTTTTTCGAATATTTTCTGATAAATCGTCCAAAAATAACCGCAGCAACAGCCACAAGCGGAACAACGGACAACATCAACAACGTTAATTTGATACTTTCATTCGCCAATAAAAGAATACCGCCAATAATTAAAATGAATTGTCTTAGGAATTCGGCTATAGTGGAAGTTAAGGTATCTTGTATTTGGGTTATATCAGAGCTGATTCTACTGTTCAATTCGCCCACACGCTTTTGTGAAAAGAATGACATGGGCAACTTTACCAGATTGCTATACAATGCCAATCTAAGATTGGCTAACGTATGTTCCGTAAAATTGACAAATAAAGACAATCTAAAAAAGGAGAAAATAGATTGAAAAAATAAAATAACAACTAATCCCAAGGCTATAAAATTGGCTTGAGAATTGTCCTTGTTTTTTACACAATCGATAAGCATTCCCATTAATTTAGGAAAAGCCAGTGCGGTTGCACCTGTTAGCAGTAAAAAAACTAAACCTACATAAAATTTCCAACGATGGTTTCCTGCATATTGGAATATTACGGTTGCTTTTTGGAGTGAACTTGCGGTAATTTTTGATTTTGGTAAATCATTTTCTTTAAACCTTGCCATTATTTATAATTTATTGTCACAAATGTAAGACTATAACGAGTCAATACAAAAAAAACAGTCTGGTTTCATCCTGTATTTAAAGTGCTATTAGAGAGTGTGAAAGAGAATTATTATTGTTTTTTATTTTATTTTTTTAATATTTCGCTTGTAAATACGATTTCTAGGTGTATATTTGCACTCGCAATAAGGAAATGAAAATTACTAAATTGTACTGGGGCGATTAGCTCAGCAGGTTCAGAGCACCTCGTTTACACCGAGGGGGTCGGGGGTTCGAACCCCTCATCGCCCACAAGTTTAATAACAAATGGTTTCAAAAGCCGATAAATCTTAGGATTTATCGGCTTTTTGCTTTTGGGCATACTTCAAATTATTCATTCAATCTTAATTCTTAAGGGACAAAATCGAGACCCTGCAAATTTCAAAAATTAGGGTCTCGCTAAATTATCTTAAGTCTTGCAAACAGTCGTACTAACAACCAGTTTATTACTTGTTCAGAATATGTACATCTTGTTTGCTGTCATTTAGAAAATTAAATTGAATACTAATTAAAAGGTCACCACTATGAAAGCAAAAATTACCTTGCACATTTATGCAAAAACTACAAAAGCTAATGCAGCTGGACAATTACCAATTTATATTCGGTTAACAGTTGACGGGCAGCGTTTTGAATTCAGTTCCAAAAAATTCATTGAAAAAAGTAAATGGTCACCAGAACTATCTAAAATGAAAGGTGCATCAGAAGGAGCTAGAACATTAAATAACTATCTTGATTTGATGAAATCTAAAGTTTTTGATATTCAAATGGAGTTACTTCATAAAAATGAAGATTTATCCCTGGAGAATTTCAAATCCAGAATATTAGGAACCCATCAACGAGAAAGAATGCTAATACCTATTTTTCAAAATCACAATGACAAAATAGAGGAACTTATAGGGAATGGTTATGCTTATGGAACACTGGAACGCTTCAAAATATCTTTGAAACACCTGCAAGAATTCATTTTGTGGAAGTATAATATTGCAGACATAAGCATTAATAAAATTGATTATGCCTTTGTAACTGAATTTGAATTCTATTTGCGAAGCGTTAAAAAATGCAATAATAATACTGCTGTAAAATATGTTAGGAATTTTAGAAAAATAATTAAAATCTGTTTAGATAATGATTGGTTAGATAAAAATCCTTGTAGCCGATACGAAGGAAAAATGAAAGAAGTCGAACGAGATTTTCTTACTGAAGAAGAACTAAACAGGATTTACAACAAACGGTTTTCATCAGAACGATTAACTTTAGTGAAAGACATTTTTATATTTTCCTGCTATACTGGATTGGCTTATATTGATGTAAAAGGATTAAAGAAAGACCACATAGCAATAGGCATCGATGGCGAAAAATGGATTTTTAAAAATCGCCAGAAAACAGATACCAAGTCAAAAATTCCAGTGCTGCCAATTGCCCAAGAAATCATTCAAAAATACGCCAATCATCCAAAGTGTTTAAATGAAGATAGTGTCTTACCCATTTTAACTAACCAAAAAATGAATGCTTATCTCAAAGAAGTTGGAGATTTATGTGATATTTCAAAAGAAATCACTTTCCATATGGCTCGACACACTTTCGCAACATCTGTAACGCTTACAAATGGTGTTCCTATTGAAACTGTAAGCAAAATGCTTGGTCATAAAAATATTCAGACCACCCAGCATTATGCTAAAATATTGGACAAAAAAGTGAGTGAGGATATGGAATTATTAAAATCCAAATTGGGCAATTTTAAACAGGATAGAAATGTCTCGGATAGAACTAATTCATGGAATGCATAAGTTAGTTCCTAGTAATCCAAGTTTAACAATGGCGCCTTCTTTCAATTTGTTAGGGATTAATATTTCGGAAAGAATGTAGGTTAATAAGTTATTCTAAAACTTAAATTTGGAGTTCGTCGAAGTGAAAAAGTTTTTACATCTTCAATAGAATTTGTAATCGCATTTATTCTATAATATTCATTAATTTCATTTTTCCGATTAAATATATTCAATACAGAAAAACCTAGTTTATATTGAATTTCATTCAAGCTTTTCCATTTGTATGTTGTCGAAAAATTAACTTGAAAAAAATCATCCAGTACTTTATTATTTGGGATATTATAATCAATTTTTGGATTTGAGGAATTACTATAATTTATTGCTGAACTCATAGGAGTTGTCTTGGGTTTTCCAGAATACCATTTTGAACCCAATGCTATTTTTACATTTTTTCTTTCATAGATTCCAGCCCAAGAGATAATTTGATCTAATTTAAAGTTGTTTGGGAATACTGGCTGATCTAAATTTGGAAAGTGATAATTGTTATTATTATAAGTATAACTCAACCAAGTAATAAAATGATTTATTTTCTTTTGAACCAGTATTTCAATTCCTAAAACTTCATAATCACCATTAATTTTTAAAAATTCTAATTGGTTTTGAAATCCTTGGCTTGAGCTATTAATTCCTGTTACCTTTTTATAAAAATTTTCTAAAGTAAATAACCAATTGTTTTGGATATAAAACAAACTAATCGATGCTTGTTTACTTTTTTGAATAGGAATAGTAGTGTTGTTTGCCAATATCCACCGTCTTTTTTCTATTCCAAAATAATCTTTCTGCAGATCGATAACCTGATAACAGTTTTGACTTTTGAATTCACCTAATACTTCTAAATTAAAATGTTTTGTGATAGCATAATTAAACTGTAATCTTGGTTCAAAAAGGAGTTTTTTAAATTGTTCTATATAGTTTAACCGCAATCCTGTATTAAAATATATTTTGGATAAGGTATCGTTATATTTTCCTTCAACTATGAGCGCATGAGTTCGCAGAACTTCTTTAATTCTTCTGTAAAATATTGGACTATTTACTTCATCTAAATTTATAGTGCCAATTTCGTTTAATTGATATCCGTTATTAAAAGTAAATTTTGAAGTGATTGTATGACTATTCTCAAACTTAAAACCATTGTCTAACACTTTATTTTCCTGTCTTACAGTTTGATTATCCAGTATTTTGTTTTTTTCGGCATTAAGTTCATAGGACGAAGTGTAAACATTGAAATTACTACTGTTTTTTGCATTCCAGTTTCGTTTCCACGAAAGATTGCCTCCGTAATTTTTTTGATATAAAATATTATTTTCCGATTGAATTATAGTATTAATTCTGGTTGTCTGAAAAACTTTAAGTTGATCATTTATAGTTATAAAATCTAAAATAAGATGGTCTTTTCGTCCAATTTTTTGAGAATATTTAGCAGTAATATCGTAAAAATTAAATTTCTCGTCACTTGAATAATCGATATTTTGATTATTGGAAAAATTAGTAATACTTGTGTTTTGAAAAGCTTTATTATAATATTCTTTATAGGTAGGCGTTTTTACTAAATCGGTTATGGATCTTCTTGCAGCAATTTCCAAGAAACCTTTTTTAGTGATATTAAACTTTGAATAAATATCAGCATTAATCATATTTATTCCTGCACTAAAACTGTTTTTTTCGAATTTATTGGGGTTAGAGGAAATATCAATAACACTCGATACACCTTCTCCAAAAAAAGCAGAACTTCCGTTTTTAGTTATAGAGATAGTATGGGCTAAATTAGGATTGAACGCTGAAATTAATCCAAAAAAATGTCCAGTTTGGTAAATTTTTATTCCATTCCATAAAAATAAATTTTGATCATGGGTACCGCCTCTCACATTAATACTTGAAATGCTTTCATCAGTGCTATAAATACCGGGGATTTGCAACATGGTTTGTAAAACATCAGATTCAATTAAACCGGGTAACATTCCAATATTTTTGGGCTTTATTTCAAATGTTCCACCCTCTTTTTTTGAGATTCCAGAGGTTAAAAAATGATTAGTTATTATATTATTTAGCTTAGAAACTTCAACTTCAATATAAATTTTTAGGAAATTTTTATTTTGTAGATCAGATACAGCAATTTTTTTAGTGGTAAATCCAATACAACTAACTAATAAATCAGTTGAATTTTCTTTTTTTAGTTCAAAATATCCTTTTTTATTGGTTGAAGTACCAACACCATTTTCAAACTTAATATTCACATTTTCCAATGGAGAATTATCTTCTTTCGAAAATACATATCCACAAATATTTTTTGTGTCTAATGCATTATTGCTGAAAATAGTAATGGATTTATTGTCTATATTTTCAAAGAATAGATTGGTTTTTTTTTGAAGATAATCAATCTTCTTGTTCAGGGACAACGATTTTTTTGGAGGTACAATTTTAAAAACAACTATTTCATTATCAATGTAATTAAAATAAATATGATGTTGTTTTTCTATTGATTGTAGAATATCTTTTAATGCAATTGCTTTGCTTCTGTCTTGAGCTGTTATACTCAAGGCAAAAACAAAGCAAAAAAATAAGACATAAATACGTTTAATAAAAAACATTTATTTTCCTTCAAAAATTATTTTGTTTGGAGCAATTTTATTCGATTCTAAATGATAGGTTTTCGCAATAATTTGAAGAGCAATATCAAGATTGTCAATAGGAATTTTACCAGTAAATAATTCACCCGAATATTTTGCTTTCACTTCAATAGAAACGTTGTACTGCCTTTGAATTTCATCTAATATATTACGCAAATTTTCTTTATTAAAAGCAATTGTATTTTCTAGCCATTCTGGTTTAGAAGTATTAACGGTTGTATTTATCTGCTTTCCATTTTCAAAAGTAACACTTTGCCCGTGGGTTAAAATCACCTCTTTTTCTTTGTAATTTACTTTTACCCTTCCTTCAAAACAAGTTACATCAAAACGACTTTTTCTTGCTTTTACATTAAATTGAGTTCCAAGAACAGCAACCTTTCCAAGATCAGTTGCAACTTCAAATTTTTTGCCTTTTGCTACTTTAAAATAAGCTTCACCATGTAACTCAAGGTTTCTGTTGTTATCCCAATTCCATTTTTTATATTCAATTTCTGAACCAGCATTCAAAACTACTTCGGAATTATCGGGCAACAAAAAAGAAGCACTTTTGCCATTAGGTGCATATTGGGTTTGTGAGGCAAAGTTTTCTACCATAAATGTAATTCCTAACCCGATAACTAAAACGGCAGCCACTTTAAATAACCAATTTTTATATAGAAGAATAACTTTAGGTATTGTTTTTTTATGACTTATAACATGTTCTAAAACTTTCGTTTCATTAAAATTGGGCACTTCTAAATGAGCAGTATAATTTTTAATTTTTTCATATTTTTCATAATCCGGATTAGCTTTAAATTCAGCTAATTCGGCTTCTGTCAAATCGTTGTTTAACCATTTTGCTAAAATGTAATTCTCTTCCATTGTATTAATCTTATTATATTTAAAACAAGTAAAAACAAATTTACCCTACTTTATACTATCAATTTCTTTTCTTAGTTCTACTAAAGCCAAATGTATTCGCTTTTCAACTGCTTTAATACTTATATTTAATTCTTCTGCAATTTCGCTATATTTTTTACCATCAATTCGATGCATCAAAAATGCAACTCGTTGTGTTTCATTCAAATTTTCAATTGATTTTAAGAGCTTGCTTTTGAATTGCTTTTCTTCGAGTATAAATTCCGGAGTTTCATTTGTTTTATTAAGACTGGTAAAATTCTTTTCATATTCCAAAACTACTTTTTGATGTGCAATTTCGTTAAGAGAGTTATTATTGGCAATTATATAGATATAAGATTTTGCTTTTTCAATGGGAACCGCAGCACAGTTTTGCCAGAGTTTAATAAAAGCTTCTTGGGTTAAATCATCTGCTTGGTCTTTATTTCCATACTTATAAAAAAGAAAATTGCGAAGTGACTTTGCATGACTTTTAAAAAAGGTTGAAAAAATAATTTTATCACAAGTTTCTGATAATGAATTTATTGTCATTTATTTCGTAATTTTTTACTTTACAAAGATATATTTATTTTTAAATTTTGGTAGGGTAATGTTGATGTAAACTGTTTTATTATTAAACCTCTAATTTTTTTATATGACATGAGCATAATAAAAACTCAATACAAATACTGAAGGGGGTATACGAAACGGGGTTCGATGACACAAACAAAAACAATATAAAAAGTCACCAATTCCAGATTCCGTTAAAAAACAAATATTAGCTATATATGAAAACGATTAAATATTTATTAATGAGCTTTACGGCAATAGTATTTATTTCTTGTCAAAATGAGGAAACATTGGTTATTCAAGATACTACTCAAAACTTAACGGCCATCTCTCCTCTTACGGATTTGATTTCTAGGGTATCACAAAACCCTACTTCTAAGGATAATATTTTGGACAATTCCAGTTGTTTTAATGTTCAGTTGCCAGTTATTGTTATTGTAAATGGAACGCATATTACCGTATCTAACCAAAATGATTATATAAAAGTTCAAGCTGCATTAGATGCCTTTACAAATGATGATGATATAGTAAATTTTGTTTATCCAATAACAATTCAGTATCAAAATTTCACTACGCAACTCATTGCAAATTCAGATCAATTAAATGACGTTAGTAATAATTGTCATAAAGAGGATGGGTTTGATGAAATTGACTGTATACATATAAATTACCCAATAAAAATTAATATTTACAATGCAAATAATCAAATTGCAAGTACTGTTATTTTTCAAAACGATAAAGACTTATATAACTTTTTAGAAAACATAGAAAGTAATGTGTTTATTTCTATCAACTATCCAGTTTCTATTACAAACTTTAATGGTCAAAATGTTGTAATTACAAACAACTCAGATTTCGAAAATAATATTGAAACTAGTATTAAAGATTGTGATAATAATTCAGGTGTAGGAGGAAATCTGGATTTAACCTCGATTTTGAAGGATGGGACATGGCATGTTTCTTACTTTTTTAACAAAATTGACGAAACTTCAAATTACAATGGTTATAATTTTACTTTCAATTCTAATGGGGCTGTTTTGGCTGTAAAAGGAACGAATAATATTGGTGGAACTTGGTTAACTTTTGTAAATAGTGACCAAGATAAATTGCAGTTGAAATTTGATGACAGTAAATTAGATGAATTAAAAGACGATTGGAAAATTACGGAATATACTACTACCAGCGTTAGACTGAAAAAGGAAAGCAGTAGCAGTGGAGAAACGGATTATCTGTATTTTACTAAAAACTAAATATAAACCCTATTAATTACTTTAAATTTTAAGAAACCAAGTTTTATAAATTCATATATAAAATAGGTTGCTAAAAATATTAATTCTTAATTACTTAACCCCTTAAATACTATATAAAATGAAAAAACTATCAATTTTAGCTTTACTGGTCATAATGGCAAGTTCTTGTACAGATAACCCTTCGGTTAATGGAAATGTTACATTGAAAGCATCTGCTGTGTCTGCAACAGGCATGACTTCCACTACAGCTCGTGTGGCATCTTCCGTAACTATCACCGACTTTAAGATTAACATTGGAAATATTAAATTAGAAACTGATGAAGAAGATGTTAGGCATAACGAGGATTCTATACATGAGGACATTAAACTTGTAGGCCCTTTTTTATTAGATCTCCTTGATCCTAACAAAACTTTGTCTCAATTTATCACTTCTGTAACTGTTCCAAATGCGAAATATGAGGAAATTAAGTTTAAGTTTGAAAAAAGTATTCAGCCTGGCGAAATGGAAGGTAAAACTTTTTTAATTAAAGGTACTATAAATGGTAAAAACTTTATTATTTGGAGTAGCGAGGATACTGAACTTAAAATGGATTTTGCAGATCCAACTAAAGATTTTACAGTTAATAGTAATGATGTAACTCTTAATATTAAAATACAACTGGACGCTCTAATGGCAAAGTTAACAACATTAGCCAATCAAAATCTACTTCAGGATACCGATGGTGATGGAGTTATAGAAATCAGTACTGATAATGATGATGCACACCATGATTTAGGGGAGCAAATAAAATCGCTACTTGAGCAAGAAACAGACTTGGATGACAAAGACTAATTAAAATTAAAAAAAAAGAGAAGCCGAAGTAGCTTCTCTTTTTTTTTAAAGCAAAATCTTAATTAAATGTTAACTAATTTATACTGGCACAGTTGTTGGATTTGCAAAAAAAGTATTTATATCAAGAGTTAATATAAAATCATTAAATTAAATATTCAAAAATGAGAACATTAAAATTAATCGCTGCAGGAATAATCCTTTTTGCATCCAACTCAATTCATGCACAAATTTCAGTAAGTCTAAACATAGGTTCACCGCCATCTTGGGGTCCTGTAGGATATGAGGAGGCAGACTATTATTATTTGCCAGATGTTGAAGCTTATTATGATATAAGAGCTACTCAATTTATTTATTTTGATGGAGGAAGATGGATACGATCAAGATATTTGCCTAGAGAGTATAGAAATTATGACCTATACAATGGATATAAAGTGGTTTTGAATGATTATCATGGTTCAAGACCTTATAGAAATTTTGATAATGATAGAATGAGATATTACAGAGGTTATCATGGCAGACCGCAAAGATCAATAAGTTATAATAATAATCGAAGAGAATATGACAATGATGATTATGACAATGATGAGGGGCATGGAAGTAAACATGGGGATGAGCATGAAAGAGACTAATTCCTGATAAAAAATGATAGAAGAGAGGGAGCCCAAAATCTGCTTGAAAATGAAACAGACTTAGATGACAAGGACTAATTAAATTAAAACGGATTTATTAAAAAAGAAGCTATCTTTAAAAGGTAATCTCTTTTTACTTCTATTCGGTAGTGTCTCACTAGTCTTCTAAATAAAGCCATTCTACCGTGACCTCTTTTAACATGATTAATTCTGCTGCAAAGAAGTTCCTCGCTTCTTTATGATAATGCTTTAAATAGTCGAGAGAGTGTTTAGAAACACTTTATAATATTTACTTTTTTCCAATTTCTTTATCTTTCTTATGAGCGAGTCCGAGACAATTGATAGTAAATTTGTCTGTATATTTCAAAAGCATTTTCGTTTTGTATAGTTGTTTTTAAGACTTTAACAAATTGCTTAAGAAAAGAAAGTTACCTTGCCACTTAATTTATAACAATTTAAATACAAATAATTATGAGAATGAGATATTTTTTTATTACTATAATATTCGTTTTAGCGAGCGGATTATTTTTGAATTCATGCTCAAAGGATGATGCTGCACTTCCAACAATAACTTTTAATCAAACCGAGGGTAAAGCTAATTCACAAGGCGAATATACAGTGAGCGGCCATATCCAATCTGAGATTGCGCTTTCTAAGGTTATAATTACAAAAGAGGGATCAAGTACTCCATTTTTAACGGATGATACAACAGCAAAAAATAAAACCGACTATGATTTTGCGTATTTGATTACAGGTGTTACTGCTAACACCTATCTAATAGTTGATATTTATAATCAAGCTAATGATAAAACAACAGTACGATTTTTAATTCGTCCTTAATTAAAGGAACTACCTTTTATAATTATATTTGCTGAAGAATACTACCTGAGCTGTGCAAAGGTATACTTTCCAAAAAATATACTTCCTTATAAGCTGCGCAAGGTGATAAACTTTGCGCTTTTTTTTTGGGATTAAATCTGAGCGAGTTGGAAAACTCCAAACGATCTTTTTTAGATTCATGATTGTTAGTTTTAAGGATTATTGTTTTAAAGACCGTTCGATTTCAGAACTGATATTTGAATAATGCGACATGTATTTTTTATACATGTACATCCATCAAGCTACTTAAAGGTCCAAACACCTTGAGAAGCCAAACAATTACAACTAGCACAACCACAATGTTTAATATTTTTTTTTTATAAAAAGAAATCTCGCTTAAAAATGACTTAAGCGAGGTTGTTTTTTATGTTATTTAGTGTCGATTTAGATTTTTAGAGAAGTTGGCAACGGCTGCCACTGTTGTGTAGTGCTTACATTCACAATGTTTATAACCTAATTTTTATTCCACCGTTCAATATAAATCCGTCTGTTGGTGTATAAACTTCTCTAAATTGTGGATTTTGAATTGTTCCCGAATACATATTCTCCCATTTCGATTGTCGGCTGTCCAAAAAGTTTTCAAGGTTCAAGAATAAGCTAAAATACTTGAATTTGTATTCTCCCGAAACTCCCATAACCCAATAATCTCTAACTTTTTCATTACTTGTCAAATACTGATTTCCAACATAAAAAACCTCGTAAGCGATTCGCAATTTTTCTTCCCATTCATACATTACGTTTGCGTTTATCCTATGTTTTGCCGTTAATGGATTTACTGTAGAATTATTATCAAAATTTCTTTGTGCATCAATGTAAGTGTAACCAATGTAACAGGAAACATCATCAAAACGGAGTTTTACGTTTGTTTCAAAACCTTTGGTTTCTATATTTCCGTTGGCATTTTCAAAGGCATAATTTACTGTCAGAGGAACTGGATTAAGAACCAACGGATTTTTGATAATGGTGTAAAAAAACATTTGATTAATGGCAAAACTTACTTCGTCAAAAATGATAGTTTTATAATTGACATCAGCATTTAATCCATACGATTTTTCAGGATTAACTTTTGAAAAATCAAGTGAATTTATATTTTGAAACGCTTTTTCTTCGGTTTCTTCCGAGAAAATGGTTGGTGATTTGTATCCTAAACCACCGCCAAATCTTGAAGATAATTTTTCGTTGATTTTATACAATAATGACAAACGAGGCAAAACAAAAACATTGCTTCTGTTTGTAATGTCTAAACGTAAACCGCTTTCCAAAATAAATTTTTCGGTTATGTTCAGATTGTTTTGAGCAAAAACACCAAAGGCAGCATTGTAATAATCTAATTTGTCATCGATTAAATTAATTTGTTTGAAATTATCCGAAACTAAATTCGCTCCCAAATTCCATTCTGATTTTTCGTTAGGGATTAAATAATTGGCTTCTGTAAAAGTGGCTACTTGTTGCCCCTCAAAATTATAAGCTTGCTTCTCAATTTTTCGATTAAAATACCCAACGCTATTTTTAATTGTCAATATATTTTTATTGTCAAATGTTTTTTCAAACTTTGCTTGTGTCGAATATCGATTACTATTGTTTCGCTCAAAAAACGTATGCGTAGCATCTGCTTTGTTGTCTATCACTTGCATATCTCCACCAATTCGTTTTTCAAATCCTGCGTTTGCACCAAAACTAAAAGTCGTTTTTTCATTTGGATAATAGAAAAATTTTGGACTTATGGTATATCTGTCAAATTTTGGAATATCTGAAAAGCCATCATTATTTGCATCATAAGCATTTTGAGAATTGCTTGCAACATACATTGTAAGTCCTGATTTCCTATATCTTTCAGCATAAAAACCACTTAAATCCAATGCTTGTGTTTGATTTACATTCGCTAAAAACGAAATTTCTCTTGTGTCGGTTGGTTCTTTTGTAATCAGGTTTATCAATCCCGCAATGGCTCCGCCGCCATAAAGCGTCGATGTGGAACCTTTGATAACTTCCACACGTTTTAAATTCAAAGGTGGAATTTGCAAGATACTCAAACCACTTGCAAAACCAGAGTACAAAGGAAATCCGTCCTGTAAAAGTTGCGTATATTTCCCGTCTAATCCTTGAATGCGAATACTTGCACTTCCTGAAACTTGGGAAGTTTGTTGTGTTTGAATTCCTGTGCTTTCGGTAAGCAACATTTTGATATTTCCCGGTTGCATCGAGGATTTTTCTTCTAATTCGCCCGCTGCAATAGCTTCGATTCGAGTCGGAGTGTTTTTTATTGTTCGGCTACTTCTTGTTGAAACAACTTTAACCTCTTCTAATTCTTCCGATGTTGGTTCTAGAAATATTACAATAGTTTCATTTTGAGGGAATAAAATGTTTCTTTCAATTTTTCGATAACCAAAAGAACTGAAAACAATGGTTTGTTTACCGTTGGGAATGTTTTCAAGGACTACAAAACCTTTTTCGCCAGAAGTTGACCCGTTTTGAGTTCCGTTTAGAAATACAGAAACGCTGTCAAGAGCCTCTTTTGTTTTTTCATCTTTGATGATGGCTTTAAAAGTGTTTTGGGCAGTTACTAAAAATGGAAATAGCAAAAGAATGAATATTATTTTTTTCATTTTGGATTTAAATAGAATTGTTCTGAAATAGTGAAACTGGCAACTGCGTAGCAATTGCCTAAAAAAGTCAAATCAGAAAATCATCAAATCAAGTAAGAAGAATATAGAATAAAAAGCTTATCCCGTTTTGGAAAGAAAGAGCTTTTGTAGAATGAATTGCATTTAGATGCAGGTAGAATTCCATTTAAATGGAATTGAATTGGCGTGTTACAATTAATGTCGCAATGCGGAATACTTTGTGTTATACTATTTGAAAATGACTCATTATCAAATTTTTGGATATAAGTATGACTTTCATTTTCGAAATTAGCCTTCTCCTCGGTATCCGAAAATTCAAATACGGTGTTGACATAGCAACACGATATCAGAATTAGAAGTACTATTTTAATGTATCCTTTCATCGTCGCAAATGTACAAACAATAATCTTGTTTTGTCGGCAAATTGACTGTAATTCATAAATGAAGGATTAGGTTAACCGTCCAACTTTTGGGAGTAAGTCCAACCAAGCATCTTTTTCATTTCTTCCGTCTAGTTCTCCAACTACCATTATAATGATAATTTTTCCTAAACTCATATATCTTACCTCGCATATAAGCTCCCACGGGAATAATTATTATCAATATTATTATTTCATACCATTCCATACCTCAAATAGAGAAGCTATAAGATTTTTTGTTTTAGAATGAAATCAAATAATCCTTTTTTGATAAGCTTTAATCCCGAATTGATAAGTATTCCGTATCGCTGTAAAACAGAAAAAGATGCTATCTTAGCACCTTTCTCATATATTCTTATTCCAGTCTATAAATCCAGTAATTTAAAAACAAACCTCCCTCAAATGACTTAAACGAGGTTGTTTTTTTATACGTTTTCTGCCGATTCGGATTTTTTCAGAGGTTGTGCAACCTGAGTTTTTCATTGTTTCTGCTACGTGCACAACGAAGCATAGCTGTTAGCGACTACTTTTTTAGCTAAAAATGAAGTTTATTAAACTTTTTTCTAATTTTTTTAGATAAAATATTATACCATTTTTGTGATATAACAATATTTTTCCATTTCCATATATTTTCATTTTCCCAACCTTCAGGAAATCCCATAGCTTTTACATCAATCGTTGGGTATTTTTTCAATAAGTCAAATAATTTTTCTTTGAAAGTATGATTTGGATTTATCGTATTTAGTAAATAAATAATCATTGATAAAATGTAGTACGTCCTATTGTTTAAATCAATTGGAGGTTGAGTAACATCATGGTTAGGAAGAGTCGTAATATTTAAAAATGGGTTTATAGGCGATGTAGGGATAGAAGGTGTAATACTCATGTTTCTATTCCAAAGTCTTCCATGATGAGCACAAACATTACGAATATAAACCATACTATGGAGCCAAGATTGGAATGTGGTTTCGTTTACGCCAAAAGAATTAGCAATAAATCTTTTTTCTCTGCTCGGTTTAAGATTTTTAAAAACAATTGAAAGGCTACCGAAAGATGTAATCTCCAACATCATCCAACTTGGTGGTAAATTTTCAGAATAATTTAATTTAAAGTTTTTGATAAATTCTTCATCACTATCGCTAAAATCTTTTGTAAAACGTGCATTAGTCTTGTTAAAAGTCCAATTATTTTGAAAAAGTGTGGAATCATCAAACCAAAATGGTCCATGAGTATGCGACAACGTATAAATCATCCTAGCTCTTACAGCAACTTCAATTTTTTCAAGCTCTCCTGATATTAGTTTTCTAAGTTCTCTATCAAAACAATAAAGTTTAAAAGCATTTTTTAAATTTGAGTTTTCTTTAAAAATATGATTTGATTTAGGTATTTTCAGCATTGGATACCAATACCCACTTAATCTATAATAACTTATCTTTTCTAAAAGATGTATTGCTTTAGAATCATTTTCTATTGTAAGATTTCTGTCTTTAAGTCTTTGTAGTTGGTCTGTATATGAAAGGGCTGGTTTAGTATAAGGAACTTTTGCCATCAATATAAAATAGAAAATCCACCCTGAGCGCGCTATTAATTACAAGGAAGCGGGGTGGACGTGTTGGTGCAAATATAATATGTTTTATATATAAACACACGGATAGTTCATATTAAATACTTATAAGCGATTGATTTTAAATAGTATTTGATTATAGTTTTAGTTATTTTTGACAGCTTGTCCCTCACTTATTTATATACTCAGTAATTGACAAGTATTCCATACCCCTATAAAACAGAAAAAGATGCCTAGGCATCTTTCAAATTCTTATTTTTTGTTTACTCATCAACTCGGTATTTTTTAATATCAAATTCAAAATCAAACAACTCTTTAGGATGAACTTGTAAAGCTCTAGCAAACTTCATTAAAGTTTTTAGCGTTAAATTTCGTTTACCACTTTCATACTTACTTACCTCTGCAGAATCAATACCCGTCAAAAATTCAATGTCCTGTTGAGTTTGGTTATTCTTTAATCTTATTTCAGAAATTCTTCTTCCTATATATTTTTGTAAATCTGCATTTAATTCCATTTCAATATGTTTTCAAGCAATTTCCATTTTATTAGTAAAAATATTATTGGGATATATGCCAGTATTTAAAAAATATTTCTATATTTGTTTCCTATTCAGAAATGAATTGTATTTTTGCGATCCTTCAAATAAAATATTGAAGCATTCGCTTAGAATCTAGCTCTTGAAAACTGGTAATTTTTGCAACTAGATGATAAGTAAGATGCTCACGTCCCATGGCGTGGGCTCACTTATTGTTGCACGGTATACCAGTACCTCAAGGGCAGTAAGCTGAGTTCCATGCCATTTTTTTTGGCCCAATATTTTGGCATTACTCAACTTCATTCTTAGCACCGCTTCTTCATTTTTCATAGTCTCGCAGCAGTTTAACACGCTAAAACCCGCATGCCTATGAGTAAAATAAAAACACATCCCTAAAACAGCCTAAACTAAACCTTAGCAGTGGTTTCAATCACTAAACCACAAAATCCTAGTTAGGAAAACACCCTTTTCTTAACCGGTCGGGAATTTCTATGCCAACTTTAAACGAATAACAGACAACAGATCACCCAAACCAAATAAATAATTCGCGAATTCGCGGTAAAACCCATAACCCATGACCTAAAACCCATAACTAAAAAACACCTGCACCGAAAGGTCCTTTGAATAAAAACACCTAGTTAATTTAATTTGAATTTGTTAATAAAAGGTGCAGGTAATTTAGCCGCAACATCAACTCATAACCCCTAAGCCTTAACTAAAAAAAAAAACCATGAAATACTACAGGCAAATACAAATAGGAATAATTATACTTTTTATAGCAACGATGTGCATGTGGCTTTATGGTTGAGATACAGGTTATTTAGCAGCAACATCAACTCATAACTAAAAACGCCTATGATATAACAAATGTCTAGTCCTGAAAAAACGATACAGGATTAATAAAAAATAAAAGTACAATTTTTAAACAGTAGTAAGCTCCGGTTTACTACTGTTTTTTGTTTTATAGGTTCTCATTTTAATTA
>NZ_JBLNKT010000021.1:0-66619 GCF_048158525.1 Flavobacterium algoris | reverse complement strand
CAATAAACAAACTTTTAGAACAATTATTAAGGCAATATTTTCAATTTTTAATAAATTTCTGCTAAATCAGGTATTCCTTAAAACAAGTAGAGGCTATCTTTTCAGACAACCTCTTTTGTACTACTATTTTTTGTCTATAAGGAGGAATAAATGCTATTAGTGTGTAAATATTATACAGGCTAAAATGGAGTATACACACTTTGATTAATTTTAAATCATTTAAATAATTAATAAACATCTATAAAACAGTGATTTAAGTTTTGGTCAGTTCATGTGCGTAACTATGGTATGATAATTTCATTAGTTTAAATAACAATAAAACAATAAATTTTTAAAATCTATCATTATGAAAAAGTTAATCTTATCAGCAGCAATCTTTTTAGGAAGTTTATCAACATTTGCACAAGCAACTACGGCTACAAAAACAGAAGAAACTACTCAAACTGCTCAAGCTACTCAAAGTGTTGAGGAAAAATATACAGAAATTAAAGCAGAAGAACTTCCGGATGCTGTTAAAGGAGCATTGAAAAAAGCTTTTCCAACAGCTGTACTTGACAAAGCATTTGTAAATGAAAAGAAAGAATATAAGTTGCAAGTTACTGTAGGTGAAAAAGTAGGAGCTCTTTATGCCGATGCTACAGGTAAATGGATTACTAAACAGTCTTAAGAAATATCACAAAATTTAAATCAGAAAAAAACATTAGTATGAAAAAGTTAATTTTATCAGCAGCAATTGTCTTAGGAAGTTTATCAACTTTTGCTCAGTCTTCTACAGTCAAAAAAACAGAAAAAATAGAAACTATAACAAAAGTTGTTGAAGAAAAGTATACAGAAATTACAGCAGAAGAAGTTCCAGAAGTATTACAAATAGCTTTGAAAACAGCTTATCCAGAAGCAGTTATTGAAAAAACATTTGTAAATGAAAAGAAAGAATTCAAACTAGAAATAAAAAATGGTGATCAGAAAGCTACTGTTTATGCGGATGCTAATGGAAACTGGATTAAAAAATAAGTTTGGGTAACTTAGGAAGTGTGTTTTTAAAAAGAGAGATTGTTTTTACAGGCTCTCTTTTTTTATAAATTTTTTATGAAAATTAGGGTCTAATAACTTTATATTAGCATTCAAAGTTAAAAAACCATGTCGAAAATTTTATTGATAGAAGATGATGTCTCTTTTTGCAAGTTGTTAGAGAAATTTCTTGTAAAAAAAGCATTTCTCGTGACGACTGCTTTTACAGCTGAAGATGCAAAAATTAAAATTAACAATGAAGAAATTGACCTTATAATTACGGATTTAAGACTTCCTAATTATGATGGAATTGAATTAATGACAGAATTCAAAAAATCACATCCAACAATTCCAGTCGTCCTTATGACGGGTTATTCTGATGTGAATAGTGCCGTCAAAGCAATTAAAAAAGGGGCTTCGGATTATATTTCTAAACCATTCAATCCTGAAGAAGTTTTATTGGTTATTTCCAGCGCATTGCAAACACCAACTGAAAATACTCCAAAAATTGTTATTCCAAAAAATAAAAAAAACAATGTACTATCGGGAAACAAATTTGTTTCAGGTATTTCTTCCGCTTCAAAAAAACTTGCGGAATACATTGAATTAGTGAGTCCAACAAATATGTCCGTTTTGATTATAGGAGAAAGCGGAACGGGGAAAGAAGTTATTGCAAAAAGTATTCATCAACAAAGTTCCAGAAAAGACAATAATTTTATTGCTGTTGACTGCGGAGCAATACCAAAGGAATTGGCTGCAAGTGAATTTTTTGGACATATCAAAGGTTCTTTTACAGGAGCTATTGGTGATAAAATAGGGTATTTCCAGGCCGCAAATGGCGGTACAATTTTTTTGGACGAGATAGGGAATTTATCATATGAAAATCAAATCCAGCTACTACGAGCTTTACAGGAAAGGAAAATAAAACCTGTTGGGAGCAATAAAGAAATCGACGTTGACATTAGAATTATTACTGCTACCAATGAGGATTTACGGGAAGCGGTTAAAAATGGAGATTTCAGAGAAGATTTGTATCATAGAATCAATGAGTTTTCTATTCATTCACCTTCATTGATTGATAGAGAAGAGGATTTGATGATTTTTTCTGATTTTTTCCTCGAAAAAGCAAATCAAGAATTGAATAAAAAAGTAATAGGATTTTCTCCAGAAGTAGTGACCATTTTTCAAAATTACAGATGGCCCGGAAATTTAAGAGAACTTCAGAACAGTATCAAAAGAGCGACACTTTTATCGCAAGGGGATTTTATCGAAAAAATAGCACTTCCTGTTGAGTTTTTTCAAAATTCTGATAATGAAACCAATGATTTTTCGTTGTCTCAAAACGAAAAAGAAGCTATTCTTGATGCTTTAAAGCAAACTAAAAATAATAAATCAGAAGCGGCCAGATTGCTTAAAATCAACAGAAAAACACTGTATAATAAATTGAAATTATACAATATTGATTAATTTAAATCTTTTTCTAAAAGCATAAAAATAGTAGCAATCTGATTTTTTAATTCTTTAAAATAGGTCGTGATACTTTCTATTGCAAGATCTTTCAATTCTAAATCATCTAATTTTCCAATAATCGTATGAGCCTGAATTTGTCTAAACATTGGACACATTCGATGCGAAATTTCTTTGATTTCCAGAATGTTATTTTCTGAAACAGCCTTTTCTAATTGAATTAAATTTTCCTTCGTGCTTTTTATAAATGACGTTAAAAATTCGTTCAAAGCTTCGTCATCGTTGGTCAAAAATGATTGTAATGATGTTAAAGAATAAGGCTTGTTTGAATCACTTTCTTCAAATAGTTGGTCTGTATTAATTTGATTTTCGATGCGATTAAAAATAGAATTTATTACAGTAAGCAGTGTTTTTGGATGGTAAGGTTTCTTGACAACTTCCGTGAATCCAGCTTTTTTATAAACATCTAAATCTAAATCGGTTCTTCCGGTAAGAGCGATTATTGGTTGGTTTTTATATTTTAGTGCTGTAGCATTTTTTAGTTTTTCTAAAAACAAAAAACCGTCAATTACCGGCATTTGAATATCGGTAATTATAAAATCAAAGGAACTTGTTTTTATTGTTTCAAGCGCATCAGCAGCGTTGTTAAAAGGAATGGCGTTGTAATTGTTTTGTTTTAAAATTTCAGTAGTCAGTTTCAATAAATTAATATCATCGTCAACTATAATCGCAGTTAATTTATTTTTTGGATGAGTTGTAATTGCCCTTTCTTTAATTAGAGAGGAATCAAATTGTAATGGAAGCTCAATTTCAAAAATACTGCCTTTTCCTAAAGTGCTTTTTAAACTTAATTTTCCGCCTAAAATTCCAATTATACTTTTTGAAATTGTAAGTCCTAAACCAGTTCCTCCATATTGTTTTTCGATGTTTTTATCTGCTTGTGTGAATTCTTCGAAAATTAATTGTTGCTTTTTTTCAGCTATTCCAATTCCGGAATCTTCAACTATGATTCTGATTTTATGTTTTTCAATATCTATTTTGGTTTCAATTTTTATAAATCCTTTTTCCGTGAATTTATAGGCATTTCCTATTAGATTAGTCAAAATTTGCCTCAATCTGAACGGATCGCCCAGTATAGGATTATTTAATTTCTCATCAGTTTCAATTAAAAGCGCTATCGGTTTTTGTTCATAGATGGATTGGATACTTTTTGCAACATCTGAAATGATATCGTTTAATAAAAATGGAATATTTTCAACTGTTATTTTACCGGCTTCAATTTGTGTGAAATCCAGTAAATCCTGAACTAATTTTGAAATATATTCAGATGAAGTTTTGATATTTTTTGCAAAATAGAGTTGTCTTTTGTTTAGATTGGAATGGTCTAAAAGTTCCGTGTAGCCCAAGATTGTGCTTAACGGCGTTTTTAAATCATGACTGACGGTAGAGATGAGTTGTTCCCTGTTTTTAAGAAGTTTTTTTGTTTTGGTATTGGCAACTTCAAGTTGTTTTTTATAAGATTGTGTTTTTGAAAAATCATTCAAAATTAAAATCAGGAAAAATAAGGTAGATAATAACCCTACTGCGGCTGTTATGGTTACTATTTGATTGATTTTTTTTAATGAACTTTCTCTGTCAAAATAGTTTTTTGTCGTGTTTTTGATAATTTCACTTTCAACAATGTTTAGCACCTTTCTTAATTGTTCCGATATGGAAAGTTCATTTTGAAGCAATTTATCTTCTTCAAAATTTAATGATTCTTTCTTTTTTGCGGTCTCTTTTTTAACTTGATTCAATAACGTTTTAGAAGCTAGTAAAATTGAGTCAGAGGCTTTTTTGGTTAGCGTATTTGTACTGTCATCAGGAATATTTTGATTGAGATAAGCAACATACTTTTTAAGTGCATTTCTTTGATATTCTCCCATCGCCGACGGATATTTTACAAAATCTTCCAATTGGAGTTTTCTTAACGAAGCTTCCATTTTAGTTAAATCGGCAATGGCTTTTTTTACTGAAAATTCATCGTCAGTTTTGTTTTTTATAGCTTTTAGCTGCTTTATGTTTTGAGTTTTTTTTGCTAAAAGAAACTTTACACTATCCAATAATATAATTTGATAGGGAGTAGTGACCAATAATTTTAATGAATCAATGTCTGATTTTAAAGAATCTGTTTTAGAGACATAGTTTTTGAAATCCTTCTCAGAATCAGATTGAATCGTTATCCGGGCTAAACTTTCCGTTTTATACACATTAGAAAGTAAATTACTTACTTTTAAAATCTTACTGTTTTCTTTGACAATCTTACTTTCCGTATTCGAAAAAACGGTACTTTCCGAATACAAGAACCAACCTACACCAACAAATAGAGCAGCCAAAATTAAGTAACTGATAAAAATTTTAATAGGAATGTAACTTTTTTTGCTATTCATCTTTCAAAGATAAAAATTACAAAAGTGTTTAAAGTTAAGTTATTCAGAATGTTTTAGCATAAAAACAAAAAACCTCACTAAGAAGCGAGGTTTTTTGGAATTATATGAATTATAGATTTACAAGGTTTCTTTCAGCCATTTGAAAAACTCACCTTGCCAAATTTGAGCATTTTGAGGTTTCAGCACCCAATGGTTTTCTTCTGGAAAATATAGGAATCTACTTTTTATTCCTCGCAATTGGGCCGCTTGAAAAGCTTCTTGTCCTTGTCCTATTGGTACACGAAAATCTTTCCCGCCTTGAATAATTAAAATGGGTTTGTTCCATTTCTCCACTAGAGTCATTGGGTTGAATGTAGTATACGCTTTTTGTGCAACAGCATTATCTTTTTCCCAATAAGCACCACCAAAATCCCATTTATTAAAAAAAACTTCTTCAGTAGTCCCAAACATGCTTTGAGTGTTGTAAACACCATCATGAGCAATGAATGTTTTGAATCGGTTGTTGTGGATTCCAGCTAGATAAAATACCGAATAGCCTCCGTAACTGGCGCCAACGCATCCTAAACGAGTGGCATCAACATATTTTTCTTTAGCCACATCATCAATTGCCGAAAGGTAATCGTTCATTACTTGTCCACCCCAGTCTTTGCTGATTTGCTCATTCCAAGCCACTCCATGACCTTGCATACCACGACGGTTTGGTGCTACTACAATATAGCCGTTAGCCGCCATTAACTGGAAATTCCATCGGAAAGAATACCCTTGTGTCAATGGAGCCTGTGGTCCTCCTTGACAAAATAAAAGTGTTGGATATTTTTTTGATGCATCAAAATTAGGCGGGAGGATTACCCAAACTAGCATTTTTTTACCGTCGGTTGTGGTTACATATCTTCTTTCGGTTTTGCTTAACGTTAATGAATTATAGGTTGTTGTATTTATATTTGATAGTTGTTTCCAAGTATTTTTCTTCAGATTGTAAGAATAAATTTCTGCAGCATGGTTCATATCTGCTCTTGTAACGATGATGTTATCACCGGAAAAACCAACTAAATCATTGACATCAAAATCTCCATTAGTGATTTGGTGGATGTTGATTGCAATTTTGGTTAGCCCTGGGAAATTAACTTCAAATAATTGTTTCGTTCCGTCTATTGGTGCAACAAAGTAGATTTTTTTACCATCATTACTCCACATAAAATGATCAACTGTTCCGTCCCAGTTTGCGGTCAGGTTCATGTTCATTCCTTTAAAGCTGACAACAATGTCATTTTTATCTGATTCGTAACCATCACGTTTCATTTGTAACCAAGTCAAATTTCCTGTTGGAGAAAATAGTGGAGCGGTATCATAACCTAGATTCTCTTCGGTTTTGTTACTAGTTTTTCCAGTTTCCAGATTGTATTCGAAAATATTGGTATTGGTTGAAATAGCATATTCTGTACCTGCTTTTTTCTTGCTGACATATAAAATGCTTTTACTGTCTGGCGACCAGATGTAATCTTCGTCACCACCAAAAGGTTTTTGTGGGCTATCAAAATTCTCTCCTTTCAGAATGTCGATTCCAACGGCGCCTTCTTTGTTTTCTTTATAAAAAACATGGTTGAATTTGCCTTCGTTCCAAGTATCCCAATGGCGATAATCTAGTTCATTGTAGATTTGAACTTCTGATTTTTCAAGAGCGGGATAAAAATCTTTCCCTAGAACCTTGTCAATTTTTACTTCTTCATTATAAACAATATACTTTCCGTCAGGAGAAATGCTCTTGTCTTTTAAAACTTCTTTGGTATCGTTTATTTCAGTTGGATTTCCGCCACTTAAGGGTAAAATGTAAATTTTAGAGTTTGATTTATTTTCTTCAACCGAAGGAGTTGCTACTTTATAAACTACATTTTTTCCGTCTTTTGAAATACCTAATGGGGTTACTCTTCCTAGTTTCCAAAGTAATTCGGGGGTCATTACATTTTGTGCCATAGCATTTAGACTCATCATTATTAGTGTTGTAAACAGTATTTTCTTCATTTTAAAAATTGATTTTTTCAAGCTATAAAAATAGCCTATTTAAGTTGATATTTTTCGTTTTTAACACTTGGATTTTAGCCCCGATAATAGTGGAAATCCTTTTATTTTTTTTCTTTAAAAAATAAAAGATTGCAACGGATAGCGGGATTAGCTCTTGAAATAAATTCAGAATAAATCCCAAAAATCATTATTTTTATAAAAAATATTTGGACATGGATTTGAGCTATTGGGAATTAAAAAACTGGTTTACTGACGTAGATTATACGATTGTAGGGAGCGGTATTGTGGGCTTGCACACTGCATTACGCTTGCGCGAAAGATTCCCTGACAGTAAAATTCTTGTTCTGGAAAAAGGGATGTTACCGCAAGGAGCCAGTACTAAAAATGCCGGTTTTGCCTGTTTTGGAAGCCTTTCGGAAATTATAGATGATTTAAAATCCCATTCGGAAGAGGAAGTTGTCAATCTCGTTCAGAAACGATGGAAAGGGCTGCAGTTGTTGCGAAAAAGACTTGGTGACGATACAATTGATTTCAAGCCTTACGGCGGTTATGAGTTGTTTTTGAATACGGATGAAAACAGTTATAGCGAATGCGTTGGGAAATTACCATTCATCAATGAAATTTTAAGACCACTTTTTAAAACCGATGTTTTTGCCAAAGAAGTGGATCGTTTTGGGTTTGGCGGTATTCAGGAATATTTGATTTTTAATCCTTTTGAAGCGCAGATTGATACTGGAAATATGATGCAGGCTTTGTTGAAACAAGCGATTAATGAAAATATTTTGATTCTAAACCAACAAACGGTAACAGCGTATTTAGACAAAGGAAATAATGTAGAAGTAGCGCTTGGCAATTTTAATTTCACTACTAAAAAATTGTTGTTTGCTACGAATGGTTTTGCAAACGTACTTACTGATGGAGCGGTAAAACCTGCCAGAGCACAAGTTTTGATTACTGAGCCAATTAAAAATTTAGATATAAAAGGGACATTTCATTTGGATAGAGGGTATTATTATTTCAGGAATATTGGTAACAGAATATTGTTAGGCGGGGGTAGAAACCTTGATTTTCAGACGGAAACAACTACCGAATTTGGGCAAACAGAAATTGTACAAAAAAAATTGGAACAATTATTAAAAGAAGTAATTTTGCCGAATCAGGATTTCGAAATTGCACACCGTTGGAGCGGAATCATGGGCATTGGCAACAGCAAGAATCCTATCGTTTCGCAACTATCGGATAATGTATTTTGTGGCGTACGATTGGGAGGAATGGGAGTTGCAATAGGAAGTTTAATAGGAACAGAATTAGCAGAATTAGTATAATGGCAACGAAAATAACACCAAAAAGATCAAAACAACCCGCAAAAAAAGAACCGACAACTTTTATGAGTAAATTAACCCGTTTTTTATTTAAAGTTTTCTTGTGGTTTCTGGGAATCTCTTTGTTTTTTGTAGTGCTTTTTAAATTCGTTCCGGTACCATTTACTCCTTTGATGGTGATTCGTGCCATTGAAAATAAAATGGCTGGGAAAGAAAATTACTTTAGTCATGACTGGGAACCACTTGAAAATATATCAGTTAATTTACAAAAAGCGGTGATTGCCAGTGAAGATGGAACTTTCTTGAAACACAATGGTTTCGATTTTACCGCGATGCAAAAAGCATACAACAGCAACGAAAGAGGACGCAGAATAAAAGGAGGAAGCACGATATCACAACAAACCGCCAAAAATGTATTTCTTTGGCAAGGACGCAGTTATTTAAGAAAAGGACTGGAAGCTTATTTTACCGTTTTGATAGAGACTATTTGGGGTAAAAAACGTATCATGGAAGTATATTTGAATAGTATCGAAATGGGTGATGGGGTTTATGGCGCAGAAGCTGCAGCACAACACTGGTATAGAAAAGATGTTTCTAGTTTGACACCACAACAAGCAGCAGGAATTGCTGCGATATTACCAAATCCAAGAAAATATTCGGCAACAAGTTCTTCATCTTATATCAATAATAGAAAATCTAAAATTGTCCGCATCATGCGACATGTGGGGAAACTGGAATATTAGATTCTTTGGTTAAAGAAGCTAATCGCACAAAAACTAAAAAAACCGTAAATTCTAACTAAAGGATTTACGGTTTTTTTATGAAGAAAGTAAATGTAAGAATGCTTATTTATTCATAGAAATATAATCAGAAGGCGACATTTTGAAATGTTTGTGGAAATTTCTGCCAAAACTGGTTTGGGATTTGTAGCCTACTATTTCTGCAATTTCATACATTTTATAGTCTTTATTTAATAGTAATTCGGCAGCCTTTTTTAGCCTGACTAAGTTGATTAATTCATTCGGGCTCATATTTGAAATATCCTTGATTTTTCTATACAACGTAGATCTGCTCATGTTCATTATTTCAGAAAGGGATTCCACGCTTAAATTTTGATCTGCAATATTTTTTATAATTTCTTCATCTAATTTTTTCAAAAAGTTTTCATCTGTCTTATTGTGTGCCATGCTTTTTATATGAGAAAGAGGAGAGCTAGCATAATAATTCATTATTTGTTTCCTGTTTTCGATTAGATTTGAAGACTGAACTTTTAAGTATTCCATAGAAAAAGGTTTGGCAACATACGAATCTGCCCCAACTTCTAATCCATCAATTTGGGATTTAAGGGAATTTTTAGCGGTTAGTAATATCACTGGGATATGACTTGTTTCTAGATTGGTTTTAATTTTTTTGCACAGCGTAATTCCGTCCATAATGGGCATTTCTATATCACTTATCACTAATGCAATATTTTCATTGTGAATTATTTTAAGTGCTGTTTCTCCATTGTTGGCTTTTAAAACAGCGTAGGAAGACAGCAATTCTTTGGTTATAAAATTCAATAAATCTTCATTATCTTCAACAACTAAAATGGTTGTTTTTTCACTTTTTATTTCGGGTTCTATTATTTCGTTTTCATTGCTGTTGGTTTCTTTAGCCAGTTCGTCATAAAGCATAAATTCCTCTTCTTGATGCAAAGGGACGATAAACTCAAAAACATTCATTTTTGGTTCAGAAAAAACCAATTGCAAACTACCATGATGAAGTTGTGTTAGCGAATGAGCTAGAGAAAGCCCGATTCCGGTTCCAGAATTAGTATCCATATTATCAACTCTGAAAAAGGGCTCGAAGATTTTATCTTTTAAATTACTCGGGATTAATTTTCCGTCGTTTTTGACAATTAGTTCTAATTTTTTTTCATCTCTAATCAAACTCACTATGACTTTGTTTTCAGAATATTTGATGGCGTTATTGAATAGGTTGCTCAATATTTTTTTTAAGGCTTCTTTATCGACAAAAGCATAAATGTCTTTATCGCTTAATTCTAATTCAAAATCAATGTTTTTTTCTTCGATGAGTTGGCTAAATCTTAAATGCATGTTTCGGACCAATGCTGAAATATTTACTTCAACAAAAGTTAGTTTTAAACCACCAATTTCTGTTTTTCTAAAATCTAAAAGTTCATTTACCAGTTTTAATAATCTTGAGGTGTTTTTTTTCATTATGGAGAGATTTTGCGGAATCTCAGGAGTTTGATATTCAAACTTTAAAAGTTTTTCTAAAGGGCTTTTGATAAGTGTTAATGGTGTCTTGATTTCATGGGCAACATTGGTGAAAAATTCTATCTTGGCTTGATAGATTTCTTTTTCTTTTTCGTCGTTTAGATGTTTAATTTTTCTGTCATTTTTTTCTTGGCTTAAATTATTAGAATAACGAATAATCATAAACAAGCCATAACAGATTAACATAAAGTACAATAGATAAGCATAAGTACTTGCCCAAAACGGCGGTAGTATTTTTATTTTAACAGCAATTTCTTTACTCCAAACACCAAAACTATTGCGTGATTTTACTTTAAAAACATAAGAACCAGGAGAAAGTTCCGTAAAGAAAACTTTATTGTTTCTTTCTAAATAGACCCAATCCTTATTTACATCCTCTAATTTGTACCAATATTCTGTTAGCTCAGCTCCGGTATAATTTAATGCCGCAAATTCAATATTAAAAGACGATTGATTGTGGTTTAGTTCTAGTTCGTCTACGTGCGAAATGGATTTTTTTATGGGAGAGTCTATATCGTTTGTTTGTACTTCCTGATTATTTATTTGTAAACTGGTTATAAAGATTTTTGGAGCATATTTATTTTTACTAAAATGTTTAGGATTGAAGCTAATCATTCCGTTTAAGTTACCAAAATACATATCTCCATTAGTGTCTTTGTAAGCTGAGTTGTAGTTGAACTGGTCACTTAATAAACCATTAGCGGTTGTGTAAATTTTAATACTATTGTTTTTAGGATTAAACTGCACTAATCCTTTAGAGGTTGTTATCCATAAATTTTGCTTGTCATCTTCTAAAATACAATAGAAAACATTGCTTGGGAATCCTTTTTTTGTGTTGAATTTGGTAAAGGTTCTTGTTTGTTTGTCAAATAAATTTAAACCGTTTTCGGTGGCAATCCATAAATTTTTCTTACTATCTTCAAAAATGGAGTTGATAGAATTGTTGCTTATTCCTTTAACATCTTTATAATTGTATCTGAAAATTTCTTTTTTCTTATTTTTAGAATTGTAAAATAATAACCCGTCTCTATAGGTTCCGGCCCAGTAATTTCCATCATTATCTTCCATAAATGAGGTATAATGCATGTTTTCAGGGAAATTCTTTAAAATGTCAAAATTGTCATTTATCGAATTGTATTTGTAAATTCCTACGGAAGTTTGTACCAAAAAATCTTTGTTGCGGGTTTCATAGAAACTAAAGATAAAATTACTTTTAAGAGCTCCTGTTTCAGTCCCTGCGTTGTAATGTTTGATTACTTTTCCTGATTTGCGATCCAAAACATCTAAACCATGTTCAAAAGTACCAATCCAAATATTTTCTTTTCGTGGCAGTAAAGCATGAATATTGTAATAGGATACTGAACTTGGACTCCCATTTGGTTTATAAGAAGTGAATGCCTGAGTTTTTGGATTAAATTTATTGAGTCCCGCGTCTTCAGTTCCTATCCAAAAATCACCGTTATCATCTTTGTGAATTTCTCTGACGGCACTTCCGCTAATAGAATTTTGATTGTTTTTAGGGAAATATTTTTTAAACTGTGTGTATTGTTTTTGATGATAGTTGATGCCTCCAAAATAAGTCCCAATCCAAACCCCATTTTCTTTATCAATAGTTATAGAATAAGCGGCATTATCTGAAAGACTGAAAGGGTCATTGAAGTCTTTTTTTAGATTGATATATTTTTTTGTTTTAATGTTGTAAATATAAACACCTGATTCGCTTGCTATCCAAATTTCATTTTTCCCCTTTTTTTTGAATTGTCTTACAAACAAAGGGTCTTTTGTCGCAAATGGTAGGGAGGACGTACTTTTAGTTATGTGATTGTAGGAAAGAACACCATGATCTTGTGTGCCTATTAAAATGTTGTTTTTGTCTAAAGCGTAAATTACCGTTATTCTATAAGATGGATTATTATAATTTAAGGGAACGGTTTCAAATGATAAACTTTCCTCTGAATAATGATATAATTTGTTTAATGAAGAAACCCATATTCCTCCTTTTGCATCTCTTGTAATAGAAGTAGCTATAAAATAATTGTTTGGATTAAATGTAGTGGTTTCGTTTTTTGCAGTGGAATACTTATAGAGAATATTGCCTGAAATAAACCATATATTACCATGTTTATCATGCTCAATTGCTGCTATTCGATCATTAATTGCTTCGTTTAGGATACTAAAACGATCTAGTTTTTTATCGTATTTATACAATCCCTTATCCGTTCCTACCCAAATTATACCTTTATATTCATGTAAGGATTGAATGTAATTACTTCCTAAACTATGAATTGGGTCTGAATTGCTTCGGTAGGTCTTGAAACGATAGCCGTCAAACCGGTTTAAACCATCTTTTGTGCCAAACCACATAAAGCCATCTTCATCCTGTAATGATGATAAAACAGTATTATTTGAGAGTCCTTCTTCTACTTGATAATGCTTAAAATAATACTCTTGCGCTTGCAGAGAATCTATTGTTAAAACTAAAAAAATATAAAAAAATAAGAATTTACGCATGTTTATGGTTTTGATGTTAAATACCGACTTCAACGAATCGTCTCAATTATATTCCAAATGTTGCAACACTCTAATTTTATAGCTCTAAAACAAGAATTTGCACCATTTCCAGTAAATATTGACACAAATGAATAGATTTTTTTTGAATTAAAATGCCCTATTTTGAATTTTCAAATAAAAGATATTGATAATTTATTGGCTTTAAAATTATTATATCTATAAAAAAAATCAATAAAAAATTCACATTATTAATTTATAAAAAAAATGAACCAAATTTTATTGGAAAACAATATGAATTGCTTTTTTGTTCGAATAAGAGACGATTGAAATCTCCCAATCATTTAATAAACCAAACTAAATAAATTAAAACTATTTAAAATGAAAAACCAATGAAAACAAAAATCAACCAAATTTTAAAGAAGAGATATTGCCTCTTACTTTTTTTTAGCTTACTGCTACAAAAAGGGTATGCTCAAGAGCAAATTAAAATTACGGGAAAAATAACATCTGCTCTTCACGGAGATCCTGTTCCTTTTGCCAATGTTCTTGTAAAGAATACACAAAATGGTGCAGTGACAGATTTTGACGGAAATTTTTCTATTACTGCTAAATCCGATCAAACACTTATAGTTTCTTACCAAGGATACAAAACAAAAGAAATAGCTATAAAGAATCAGAAAACAATTAATATTTCAATCGAAGAAAGTGCAGTTGCTTTAGACGAAGTTGTACTTGTAGGTTACGGATCACAGCAAAAGAAAGATTTGACGGGAGCTATTTCTGTCGTTAAAGCCGATGAGATTCAGAAAAGACAAGTTACCACAGTTGCCGAAGGATTGCAAGGATTAGTAACGGGAGTTAAGGTTCGAGGTGGAGGAAGACCTGGACAAGAAGCTAATATCGAAATTCGTGGATTGAAAAATCTTCAAAATACAAACCCACTTTATGTAGTTGATGGGTTAATTACTACAGCTAACAGAGATTTTAATCCAAATGATATTGAAACAATTCAGGTTTTAAAAGATGCGTCCGCTGCTGCCATTTATGGTTCCAGAGCTGCTAACGGGGTAATTATTATCACGACTAAAAAAGGTAAAAAAGGTCCTTTGAAAATTGAAGTTTCTTCTAAAACGAGTATCACAAGTATGCCAAAATATGATTTAATGGGAACTGAAGAGTTTTCTAAATTCAATTTTCAAGCCTATGATAATGCAGGTATTCCGAGGCAAAACTTAAATCTTGGTGTTAACACAGATTGGCAAAAAGAAGTTTTTCAACAAGGGTTAATTCAGGATTATAACGCTAGTTTTTCTGGTGGAGGAGACAATTCGACTTTTTTTATGTCAACAAACTATCTTGGAAATGAAGGAACTATAAAATCTACCGGTTTTGACCGCGTTTCTTTTAGAGTGAACTCTAGCGGAAGTAAAGGGATTTTTAGCATTGGAGAGAACTTGGCTATCAGTAATTCAAAAACCGATGAAATGTCTGGGAATCCAATAATTGATGTTTATAGATTATTGCCTACGATACCGGTTTATGATGAAGATAATCCAGGAGGGTATGGTTATGGAAAACAAGGAGTCGCAAATACTTTTGGAACAAATCCAATTGCAATTGCAGATTTAATAAATGCTAAAAATCAAAATTTTAGAATTAGAGGAAACTTATGGTCTGAATTGAAATTGGCTTCTTTTTTAAAGTATCGTTTTAATTTTGGTTACGAAACAAGTTTTGATAGTTACAACTTTATTAGAAAACTGGGGAATTGGACTTTAAATCAGCCTTATGAGCAGTCATTTGCAAATCAAAATAAAGGTCGTTCACAAACTAAATTGTTTGAAAACACACTGACCTTTAAAAAAGAATTCGGGAAACATGATCTTTCGCTTTTAGTGGGTCAAACATTTCAAAAAGACAACTACGAGCAAATTTATGGAACCAAAAGAAATCTTTTAATTAATCCGGGAACAGGTCAATATTTTGATGTTTTGGATTTAGGAGATCAAGCAGAAGTTGGTGGATTTAGAAGCGAAGCTGCATTAGCTTCTTATTTGGGAAGACTGGAATACAATTATGATGATCGCTATTTATTTAATGCTGTTTTCAGACGTGACGGTTCTTCAAAATTTAGTGATGCCAATAAATGGGGTAATTTTCCTTCGGTTTCTTTAGGATGGAGATTGAGCAATGAATCTTTTTTTAATGTTGATTTTATAAGCGATTTAAAATTAAGAGCCAGTTATGGTGAATTAGGAAGTGGAAACATTGGTAACTATGAATACCAAGGTTTTATAAATAGATTTGGTGCTATTGTTCTTGGGGATGGTCAAACTTTATATCCATCAGCCACTCAAGTTAGATTAGCAAATGCTGAATTGCGTTGGGAAAAATTAAAACAAACCAATGTTGGAATGGATTTAGGAATGCTGAATAATTCTTTACGATTAACAGCAGATTATTTTGTTGCTCGCACAGAAGATGTGTTATTTGGATTTCCAATATTAATGACAACGGGTAATGACGGAGGAAATCCTATTTCAAATGCCGCAACTGTTGAAAATAAAGGATTTGAATTTGATTTAAGTTACAGCAAAAAAATAAATGATTTCTCTTTTAATGCCTCAGTAAATTTTACTAAACTAAACAATAAATTGATCTCTCTTGGTAACGGACAAAACGAAAGTATTCAAGGAAATACAATCACAAGAGCCGGAAATGCTGTAGGGATGTGGTATGTATTACAAACGGACGGATTATTTCAAAATCAAGAAGAAATTCAAAGTTATGTGAATTCTAATGGAACTGTAATTATGCCAAATGCAAAACCAGGTGATATTAGATTCAAAGACATTAATGATGATGGCGAAATTACGAATGAAGATAAAGCAATTGTAAGCAGTCCATGGCCAAAGTTTGAAATGGGATTCAATGCAGGAGCTTCTTACAAAGGGTTTGATTTCTCTATGAACTGGATAGGATCACACGGTGCTACGGTTTATAATGGATTTAGAAGTACGGTTGACCGTTTTGATGATGACAGTAATTACAGAACAGGAATTCAGCCTTGGACTCCTGAAAATCCAAATACTGATTTTCCTAGAATTGTAAAAGGGACTACATTGAATTCAAGAGGCGATAGTGATCGATTTTTAGAAAACGGCGATTTTATTCGACTAAAATACATTGGATTTGGATATAATCTACCTGAAAATCTTTTAAAGAAAGTAGGTTTAACAAACGCAAGATTCTCGTTATCTGCTCAAAACGTGATTACAATTACAAAATATTTAGGGTTAGATCCTGAATTTAGTAATGGTAATATTTTTGAAAGAGGTGCCGATATAGGTTCTTTTCCAAACCTGAAAACCTATTCATTTGGTATGGAGTTTAGTTTTTAATTTTTAAAAAAAAGCATAATGAAAAAAATATTTTTAATAACCGTAGTTTTTCTCTTATCCTTGTCTTCATGCGATAATGAGCTTGAACTTAGCAATCCAAATGCATTAACAACAGGTCAGTATTGGGCTACAGAAAGTGATGCACAAGCAGGAATAAATTCTGTTTATGCCATGTTTTACAAAGATGGTTTGTGGGCAAGATGGATTTATTTTCGTCTGGATCTAACATCCGATGAGGGCTTCAGCCAAAGTCCTTGGACAGAATTAGCAGACTGGACACGATTTAATTACATCAATTATAATTTTTGGGAAGGAAACAGCGTAACCTGGAGAGATACCTATAAAGCTATTTTCAGATGCAATCAGGTTCTTGCCAATGTTCCAAAAATCGAATTCAAAAATGAAGAAGATAAAAAGAAAATTTTAGCTGAAGCAAAATTTTTAAGAGCATTACACTATTATTATGCAGCCATACTTTGGGAAAATATTCCAATCGTTTTAGAGCCATCAACACCAAATGACCGTCCAGAGCAAAAAAATATCACGGAAGTTTGGGTTCAAATAGAAAAAGACTTAAATGATGCTTATGCTGATTTACCTACTGAATGGGCAGGGGATCAAACAGGAAGACCAGACAAAGGTGCTGCAAAAGGGATGCTTGCTAAAGTGTACATGCAACAACACAAATGGACAGAAGCTAAAACAGCTTTAGAATATTTAATTTCTGGTGCTGGAGCAAAATACAGTTTAGTCGCTAATTACAGAGATAACTTTACCGCTGTAAATGAAAACAACAGCGAATCTGTTTTTGAAATTCAGTTTGGAGACCAAAGAAAAGGCGGAACTGACGAAGGTCCAAGTGCTGCTGTTTCCAGTAACCGTGCTCAATTTTTTGCCCCAAGAAGTATCGGATGGTCAGACGGACAAGCAAGATTTTGGTTAGTAGACGCATTCAAAAAAGAAAAAAACAAAGACGGTGGTTTAGATATTCGATTAAAATACACTTTGTTTTATCCTGATTTATTAGCCGATTTTGGAGACAAAACATACAATAAAACTTGGCAATGGGGAGCAAATGAAGCTTGGTTCAGAAAAGGCAGTAGAGATTATTACAGAGATAATGAAGATTATTACAGTCAAGTAAACTATCGATTAATTCGCTATGCTGATATTTTATTGCGTTATGCGGAAGTCTTGAACGAAACAGGAAATACAGCTGGTGCCTACCAATATGTAGATAAAGTAAGAGCTCGTGTAAACATGGGGACTTTAGTAGCTGCGCATCCTGAAATTGGGAATGATAAAGCTAAATTCTTGGAACAATTAAAAATGGAACGCGTTTTAGAATTGGCTGGCGAAAGTGTTCGTTGGGAAGATTTAAAACGTTGGGGAGATTTAGACACTCAAGCTGCTGTGGATAAAATTTCATTGCGTGATCCTGATTTTAAAAACTTTAAGGTTGGTAAAAATCAAAGATTACCAATTCCTCAAGTTGAAGTTGATAATAACCCTAATTTAAGTCAACATCCGGAATACTAACTTTTAATTTTTTAGGGAATGACCGTAAAATCATTCCCTAAAAATTAACGCAGACTTGTTCAAATTAAGAAAATTTATAATGAAAAAAACGAAACTATATCTGGCATTTATGTTGGTAGGAATGCTATTACTTAGTTGTAACAGAGCCAAAACCAATTCAGAAGCAAATAATAAAAAAAATCAAGCAGAACAATCTGTAGATAAGAGAGAAATTTGGACTAAAGAACAGGCAAATTCATGGTATGCAAAACAGCCGTGGCTTGTAGGGTCTAATTATAACCCAAGTACAGCAATAAATCAACTGGAAATGTGGCAAAAGGAAACTTTTGATCCTAAAAGAATTGATCAAGAACTAGGTTGGGCTGAGCAAATAGGAATGAATACCATGCGTGTTTATTTGCACGATTTGTTACACAAGGATGATGCTAAAGGTCTTTATGAACGAATGAACACCTTTTTAGGAATTGCTGATAAACACCATATCAAAATTGTATTTGTTTTATTCGATTCGTGTTGGGATCCGTTTCCAAAATCGGGTAAACAACGCGACCCAAAACCCCATGTTCACAACTCCGGTTGGGTACAAAGTCCTGGTCAAAAAGCATTACAGGATGCAACACAATATCCTCGTTTAGAAAAATATGTAAAAGAAACCATAGCTGAATTTAAAGATGATAATCGTGTATTGGCTTGGGATGTTTGGAATGAGCCGGACAACATGACCGGACCATCATATGAAGCGGTAGAAATTAAAAATAAACCAGCATTGATATTGCCTCTTTTAGAAAAAGCATTTCAGTGGGCAAGATCAAGTAATCCATCACAGCCTTTGACTTCAGGAGTTTGGGTTGGCGATTGGAGCGATGAAACTAAAATGCAACCGATGCATAAACTGCAATTGGAACAATCGGATATTATTTCTTTTCACAATTATAATACACCAAAAGATTTTGAAAAAGTAATCAAACAATTGCAACGCTACGGAAAACCATTGCTATGTACCGAATATATGGCGCGTCCAAACGGAAGTACTTTTGAAGGGTTTTTACCGATAGCAAGAAAGTATAATGTAGGAATGATTAATTGGGGATTTGTTGATGGCAAAAGCCAAACGAAATACTCTTGGGACAGTTGGACTAAAAAATACAATTCGGAACCAAAATTATGGTTTCACGAAGTATTTCATACTGACGGTACGCCGTATAAAAAATCAGAAACAGATTTTATAAAAAAGATGACTTCTGAGGCTAATAATAAATAAAATAAGCTAAAAAAACTAACCCTATTTTGATTCCTTAAAATAGGGTTATAATACCAAAAAGAATGAAAAACAGAATCCTAAATATGCTTTTTTTAATTGCCGTTTTATTGTTAGAAACAGCATTATTTGCGCAGCAACCTAATCCGCCGGGACAAATACAAAACGGTTCAAAAGCGAAAAATGAAGCCTATTTGTTTGCGCACATGACGCATACGGATTATGGGAGGTTGTACTATTCAGTAAGTCTTGATGGCTTACATTGGACTAATTTAAACAATGGTAAAAGAGTTTTTCCGGAATATCAAGGACATCCGGATATTTGCAAAGGTCCGGACGGCAACTATTATATAGCAGGAAATACCAGCGATGAGTCACCAGAAATTAATATATGGGTTTCTGATGATTTGATTACTTGGAAAAAACACGCTGTTTATACGCCAGATTTAAAAAGCACTCCTGATTATTCAAACGCATTGCAAAGAATAGGCGCTCCAAAATTATATTACGACAAAGATTCCGCAAAGTTTATGCTAACCTGGCACACCCCTCACAAACAAGGGTCTAAAGAAGATCCAGAAGCCTATTGGGCAAGCCAAAGAACACTTTATGTGTTGTCAAAAGATTTAAAAACTTTTGAAGGGACTCCAAATCGATTGTTTGATTGGGACATGGGAACGATTGATGTCTTCATCAGAAAAGTGGGGGATTCCTATTATGCTATTCTAAAAGATGAAACCTACCCAACTTTATATTGGACAACGGGAAAAACTATTCGAATTGCTAAATCAAAATCGCTATTAGGACCTTACTCCTTGCCTCAAGAATCAATTAGTCCAAATTTTAGGGAAGCACCTATGCTAATCCCATCTCCCGACGATAAAATTTGGTATATGTATTACGAGCAATATCCTGGAGTTTCTTATGGATTATCAATTTCAGATAATTTAAACGGTCCTTGGTTTCAAGCATCGGGATACACTTTTTATAGCGACTGGGACAAATACAGTTTACCGGAAAAAGCAAGACATGGTTGTATGATTTCTATTTCTACAAAAGAGTATGATAGTTTGGTGCAAAAATTTGGTATAAACAAAACAGAATCGAATCCAAAAAAGTAAAAAATGAAAAAAATAAATCACGTATTTCTAGGACTTATTTTCATTCCATTACTTTCCTGTAGTGATTCTCCAAATGTGATTGATGAAAAACCAATTGTAGAAAATATTGCGTCCAAACCAGCTGTCGAAGGCATCAGAATTGCTTGGGACTACAACTCTTTAATTCAAGTTTCGGATAAAAACAGTATCGATTATAATGGATACGCCAGATTAGTGGAATTAAAGAACAAGAAATTAATCTGCACTTATGAATCCGGCGGAGCGATTTTAGTAAAAACGAGCAGTGATTTTGGCAACACTTGGAGCGAGTCCATTAAAGTGGTCTCTGGGAATGCTTTGGTGAATATGACTACTCCGGATATTTTACAATTAAAAGATAATTCTATTTTGATTTGTTATAATCCAAGACCAATTGTAGGAGGGAACGGCACCGAAAAATTTTCTATCAACACGATTAAAAGTTATGACGGAGGTTTGACTTGGAAAGAAAATCAAATCGTATATGAAGCCAGTTCTGATTTTGAAAATGGCTGTTGGGAACCTTCTGCGTTACAAATTCCAAGTGGCGAAATTCAATTGTTTTTTTCCAATGAAAATGTGTATCGCAATTCGAATGAGCAAAATATCTCTCTAATTCGTTCTTCGGATAATGGATTAACATGGTCAACAACACCAAAAATTGTAAGTTTCAGAGCCGGAAAAAGAGATGGAATGCCTTCTCCGATTCTATTAAAAAACCAAACAGAAATTGTTTTTTCTATTGAAGATAATGGCGTTGAGAATCAATTTAAACCCTATATAATCCGAAATTCTATTTCCGAAAACTGGAAACAACCAGTCGATGCAAATAGCAATAATAGAAATTATGCTTTGGAAGAAGTGCTGAGTAACGGAATTTATGCGGGCGCTCCGTATCTGTCACAAATCAGTACGGGAGAAGTTTTGATGTCTTATCAAGGAACCGAAAACAGATCGACAAATGATATTAATAATGCCGATATGAAAGTGGCTATTGGGACTAATGACGCTAAAAATTTTAATAGAAAATCTACTCCGTTTTTAATTTCCATCGGAAAATCAGCTTTGTGGAACAGTATTACAGTTTTGGATGATGATACCGTAGTTGCTTTAACCAGCACGAACCAATTTTCAAATTCTTCACAAATCTGGATGATAAAAGGGCATGTTTTACCTGAGATTAATGCAGCACAAGAAACAGCCGTAATAGACGGACTAAACAATGAAACGGTTTGGCAAAAAGAAAGCCCTGTTTTTATTGGTCAAAAAAGCAGCACTCAATTAGAAGCTAATTTTACGTATGATACCGAATTTCTATATGCCTTTGCCCAAGTAAAAGACAGCCAAATTGTAAGTACCGATGCTTTGACAGGAAGTGATGGTTTGAATTTGTATTTAGACCCTAAGAATAAAAATTTAATAGGTCCAGGAAGTTCCATTTTTAAACTAGAATTAGGACAGTCCACTATTTTTTCAATGTATGAGGGAGAAAACAGCAAATGGAAAAAATTAGAGGGTTCACAAGGAGTTGTAACAATTACAGTCAAAACTACAAATGGGTATCGAATAGAAGCCAAAATTCCCTGGATAGTATTAGGCGGAATGCCTGCAAAACAAACCAGAATGGGTTGCAATATAGAACTTAGGGAAAAAGGAGCAAATAGTTATATAGAAGGTATTGCAACCAATATAAATGATAAACCGTATTCTTGGTCCACCTTAAAGTTGGCTAATTAATAGATAAAGAAATGTAAAAAACCAGTGAATTTTTAATGGTTAAAGAATTCACATAAAGGTGGTTGATTAGGTTAGTTTTTTTGGGAATTACCAGACTATTCTAAATAGTCTGGTAATTTATTTAGTAACAGAAATAGAAAAATAGCACATCAATTTTAGTGATGCGTGCTCATAAAATAAAATAAATACAGATGAAAAAAAATGCAACAGTAATTCTCTTTTTATGCTTAGGATTGTCACTATCCGCACAATGGAAACCCGCTGGAGAAAAAATCAAAACAGAATGGGCAAATAAAGTAGATCCTAATCATGTGCTTCCTGAATATCCTCGTCCTATAATGGAACGCAAGGAATGGAAAAACCTAAACGGATTATGGAACTACGCTATTCAAGAAGTTGGGAAATCAGCTCCTGCAAAATATGATGGCCAAATTTTAGTACCATTTGCAGTAGAATCCAGTTTGTCTGGCGTGATGAAAGAAGTTGGCGCTAAAAATGAGCTTTGGTATGACACGAGTTTTACCATAGAATCGAATTGGAAAGGTCAGAATATTTTACTGCATTTTGGTGCAGTCGACTGGAAAACCGAAGTGTGGTTGAATGGCGTTAAAATAGGTTCCCATACTGGCGGTTATACTCCATTTTCTTTTGATATAACGCCTTTTATAACTGGAAAAAGGCAGCAATTAACGGTAAAAGTTTGGGATCCTTCAAATGATGGGCCTCAGCCAAGAGGAAAACAAGTAAAAAGCCCGGAAGGAATCTGGTACACGCCGGTTACGGGAATTTGGCAGACAGTTTGGATCGAACCTGTAAATAAAAAGAACATTACAACGATTAGAACCACTCCAAATGTTGATCAGAATGTGATTAATATAAAACCCGAAGTTACAGGAGCGAGTTATGGAGATGTAATAGAAGTAACGGTTTATGAGGATTCAAAAACAATTGCAACCGGAAAAGCTTCCGTTGGAGAAAATTTAGAAATTGTTTTAAATAATTCAAAATTATGGTCGCCAGAATTTCCTTTTTTATACAAAACCAATGTGAAATTGATTAGCAACGGGAAAGTTGTAGACCAAGTAAAAAGTTATTTTGCCATGCGAAAAATTGGATCTAAAAGAGATGCAAATGGCGTCCTTAGAATGCAATTAAACAACAAGGACTATTTCCAGTATGGCCCATTGGATCAAGGTTGGTGGCCAGACGGATTGTATACCGCACCTACTGACGAAGCTTTAAAATATGATATTGTTAAGACCAAAGAATTAGGGTTTAATATGATTCGTAAGCATGTCAAAGTAGAATCAGATCGTTGGTATACGCATTGTGATGAACTGGGAATTTTGGTATGGCAAGATATGCCAAGTGGTGACGAACAACCTTTATGGCAAAATAAAAAATATTTTGAAGGTACTGAATTGCAAAGAACTCCGAAATCGGAAGAAATTTATAAAAAAGAATGGAAAGAGATTATGGACCATTTGTATTCTTATCCAAGTATTGTAGTTTGGGTACCTTTTAATGAGGCTTGGGGACAATTCAAAACGGTTGAAATTACGGAGTGGACCAAGAATCACGATCCAAGTAGATTAGTCAATTCATCCAGTGGAGGAAATCATTTTCAAACAGGCGACATTTTGGATTTACACAATTATCCCGGACCGGAATTGTATCTTTATGATGCGCGTAGAGTTACCGTTTTAGGCGAATATGGTGGAATTGGATTGCCTTTGGAAGGTCATTTGTGGAGAGCAAACGACAATTGGGGGTATATCAAGTTCAAAAACGCTACCGAAGTAACCAATGAGTATATTAAGTATGCCAATGAGCTGAAAAAATTAGTTAAAACTGGATTTTCTGCGGCAGTTTATACCCAAACAACGGATGTAGAAGGCGAAGTAAATGGATTTATGACGTATGACAGAAAAGTAGACAAAATGGATTTCCAAAAAGTTAGCGCTATTAACAAAGAGGTTATTGATGCTCTAAATCATTAATCGAGTAGGGTATTTGCTTTTAAAATCTGCGTAAATCTACAAGGTCTGCGTGAAAATTTCGACAAGCAGATTCGGCAGATTTTGTAAAATTTAAATATTTCAAAAAAATAAAAGTGAATGCCCTGTTAATCAAACTAAAATAATTGAAATGAAAAAATATTTAATACTGATTGTACTTATAATTGTTTCGGGTTGTCATTCGGAAACCTATTCACAAGAAGAAACGTTTACAAATCCTATTTTACCATCCGGTGCGGATCCTTATAGCACGTATTACAAAGGATATTATTATTACACCCATACCTTGCAAAATCGGTTGGTTTTATGGAAAACAAAAAGTTTAGCCGATTTAAAAAATGCAGAGAGCAGAACCATTTGGACAGCGCCAAAAGACACAGACTATTCCGGAGATATTTGGGCACCAGAATTTCATATTATCAATGGCAAGTGGTACGTATACTTTGCCGCCGACAATGGAGATAATGCTACCCACAGAATGTATGTTTTAGAAAATAAATCAGATGACCCTTTTCAGGGGAAATGGGAATTTAAAGGAAAAATAGCCGCAAAAACTGATAAATGGGCCATTGATGGAAATGTATTCTCGTATAAAAATAGTCTTTACATGATTTGGGCAGGATGGGAAGGAGAAACTAACGGACAGCAGAATATCTATATCGCAAAAATGAAAAATCCTTGTGAGATAGAAGGCGATCGGGTTTTGATTTCATCACCGACTTTCGATTGGGAAACGCACGGTGCTTTAAACGACCCGAATAATCCGTCTCAGGTAAATGTCAATGAAGGACCTCAGTTTTTGATGCACGATAACAATGTATTTATTGTGTTTTCGGCAAGCGGTTGCTGGACTGATTTTTATGCTTTGGGTTTGTTGCATTTTCAAGGAAATGGAGATTTACTCGATGCTTCTTCTTGGGTAAAATCAGAAAAACCATTATTCCAACAATCTGTAAAAAACCAAGTTTTTGCTCCCGGACACAATTCGTTTTTCAAATCACCAAACGGAAAAGAAGACTGGATTTTGTACCATGCCAACTCTAATCCCGGAGAAGGTTGTGGGAATAAAAGAGCGCCAAGGATGCAAAAAATAAACTGGGATTCGAATGGATTTCCAGTATTTGGGGAACCTGTTAGTGAAGGAACGAAATTAGAAATTCCTGCCGAATAGTTTTTTATTAAAACGATATAAAATTTAAAAAAATGAAAAAAATTCAGATTTACGCAGTTATTATTCTTGCTGTATTTGAGGTTTCTTGCAAAGAAAATAAAAACAATAATTCAACTCAAAAAGAAATGAATCAAGAAACAACTACTGATTCGGCTCAGATTTTTTTAGAAAATAAAAATTTTGAAGCTGTAATAGATAATAAAAATACGCACTTATATTGGATTGAAAATACCGGTTTAAAAGCGGCTTTCACCAATTACGGAGGACGATTAGTAGGATTGTGGTTAGCTGACAAAAACGGGAAGCTAACGGATGTTGTGGTTGGAATGAACAGCGTTACCGGATTTCAAAAATCGACAGAACCTTATTTTGGAGCCACCATTGGCAGAGTTGGAAATCGAATCGCTAAAGGAAAATTTACCTTGGAAGGAAAAGAATACAATGTTCCTTTAAATAATGGTAAAAATGCGCTGCATGGCGGGAAAAAAGGCTTTCAGGATGTGGTGTGGAATGCGGAGAAAACGGACGAACATACTTTAGTTTTAACTTATAAATCTCCTGATATGGAACAAGGATTCCCGGGTAATCTGCAAGTAAAAGTAACGTACACCATTACGGCTGATAAAACCTTAAAAATGGAATACGAAGCGACCACTGATAAAACAACGATTGTTAATTTGACCAATCATGCTTTTTTTAATTTAAATGGGGAAGGCAGCGGGACCATTTTGAACCATGAATTACAACTCTTTGCCAATAAATACACGCCGGTAGATGAAGGTTTAATTCCAACTGGAAAATTAGAAGATGTTGCCCAAACACCTTTCGATTTTCTTGAAACGCATACTATTGGAGAACGTATTCAGGCTAATAACGAGCAATTAAAATTCGGAAAAGGATACGACCATAATTATGTCCTAAACGGAACTATCAAAAACGGAATCAATCATGCCGCAACCATCACCGGAGACAAATCGGGGATTTCTATGGGTATTTATACTGCTGAACCTGGGATTCAGTTTTACAGCGGGAATTTTATGCAAGGTCAAAACACGTTCAAATCAGGAGCAAAAGATGATTTTAGAACGGCATTCGCTTTAGAAACACAACACTTTCCGGATGCGCCCAATCAACCTAATTTCCCATCCATTACTTTAAAACCAGGAAAAAAATACCAAACGGTTTCGTATTATCAATTTTCAATTCGTAAATAAATGAATTCTAAACCAACTCAAATGAATTTTATATACACCATTCTATTTATAGGACTAAGTTTAAATTCATGTTCACAACAAAAAGAAGAAGAAACCAAAATAACACCTCCACCTGCTGTTGTATTAAAAGATATTTTTCTGGCTGACCCTACCATTTTTTATAATGAAGGCACCTATTACTTGTATGGAACAACTACTGGAAACAGCCCGCTAAACGGAGAAGGATTTCAAGTCTATACTTCTTCTGATCAAAAAAACTGGAAAGGACCCGTGGGTGCTCAAGGTGGTCTTGCACTTAAAAAAGGAGATGTATTTGGTTCGCAAGGATTTTGGGCTCCACAAATATTGAAGTATAACAATCAGTTTTACATGATGTATACAGCCAATGAAAATATTGCTGTTGCAACAAGTGATAGTCCGCTTGGACCTTTCAGAAGTGTATCTAAAGAACCATTAGCTGCTCCAGTCAAGCAAATTGATCCTTTTGTTTTTATAGATGATGATGGTAAAAAATATTTGTATCACGTTAGACTTACGAATGGTAACAGAATTTTTGTAGCCGAATTAAACGATGATCTTTTAAGTATAAAACCAGAAACACTTACAGAATGTATCGCTGCAGAATTGCAATGGGAAAACACACAAAATGGGAACTGGCCAGTTGCCGAAGGGCCTACAGTATTGAAAAAAGACGGTTTGTATTATTTAATCTATTCGGCAAATGATTTTAGAAATCCGGATTATGCCGTAGGATATGCAACTAGTAAAAGTCCATTAGGCCCTTGGAAAAAATCAACAACAAGCCCCATTATTTCCCGAAATTTAATTGGACAAAACGGAACCGGTCACGGCGATTTATTTTTAGACAAAGACAACCAATTGCAGTATGTTTTTCATACGCATTTCAATGCTACAAACGAAGCACCTAGAAAAGTAGCAATTATCGAAATGAATTTTGTTGAAAAAGAAAATGAATTACAATTGGAGGTAAAAAAAGAAAGCTTTCGATTTTTAAAGAAAAATTAGCAGAAAGATTATTAAACTAAAAAACCGTAAATTCTTAATTAAAAGATTTTACGGTTTTTGTTTTGTGGAGAATACCGGATTCGAACCGGTCACCTCTTGCCTGCCAGGCAAGCACTCTAGCCAAATGAGCTAATCCCCCAACTAGATCGCAAATATAAGATATTAATAAAGCAAAAAGCAAATTTCAAAAAGACAAATCCATACTATTTGAAAAAAAAGCCAAAGCATCCTTTACTTTTTTTAACTTTACATCAAAATAGGTGCTATGGTAACAGAAATTCCAACAGGTTCGCTCATCACAACAATCGAAAATAAAATCGCAACACTTGAATTTGGTCATTCGGCGAGCAATTCCTTTCCAAGAGAATTGCTAGACCGCCTAACAAATGAATTCAATAGTTTGAGCACTAATCCTACTGTTTCGGTGATTGTTGTAAAAAGCGAAGGTACGGGTGCTTTTTGTGCCGGAGCTTCGTTTGATGAACTTTTGGCGGTTTCTAGTCAAGAAGAAGGAACCAGATTCTTCTCGGGATTTGCACATTTAATTAATGCCATGAGAAATTGCTCCAAACTAATTGTTGGTCGCATTCAGGGCAAAGCAGTTGGAGGAGGAGTGGGCATTGCTTCGGCTTGCGATTACACTTTGGCAACTAAAAATGCTTCCATCAAATTATCGGAATTTGCGATAGGCATTGGACCCTTTGTAATAGAACCCGTAGTTTCCAGAAAAATGGGAAAAATGGCAATGGCCGAAATGACATTGGCAGCGCACGAATGGAAAACGGCAGACTGGGCAAAAGACAAGGGTTTGTACGCCAATACTTTCGAAACTATTCAAGAACTTGATAGTGCTGTAGCTGATTTTAGTACAAAATTATCGAGCTACAATCCAGAAGCATTAGCCGAAATGAAAAAAGTCTTGTGGGAAGGAACCCAAGATTGGGAAACACTATTACTGGAGCGTGCTGAGATTTCGGGAAGATTAGTGTTGTCCGATTTTACCAAAAAGGCATTGTCTCAATTCAAAAAATAATTTTTTCAGGATTTATTCTGAATTTATTTCAGAAGCTATTTCCTGCTGTCCGCTATATCTATTATGGCGAACACCGCCACAATAGGATGCCGCTTCCATCAGGGCTAGACCTCGGTGGAATTTAGATGCGTTTTATTCGAATTAATTTTAGGTTTTATTTTTAGTTGCATTAGAAATGTTTTGAAACAATGATAATATAATTTAAAACAGTAAGGGAAATAAGTTCATTTGATCTAAATCCATTGTGCTAAAAACTTAAATGAACTTATATCCCTTATGTGGTTAACAAAATCAATCTGCTTTCTAATTAGCTAAGTTTTTGTGCGTCGTTGCATATCTCTTGCGAAACGATGAAATAATTTCTTTAAAGCGTTTGCCCCACATTTACATCTCATTTCTCATATCAATTTGCTAAATTTGCAATCAAAATTAAACTCCGATGAGCAATATCAGAATTACAAAACAATTTGGTTTCGAAACCGGTCACGCTTTATATGGTTATGACGGGAAATGTAAAAATGTTCACGGGCATAGTTATAAATTGTCAGTAACCGTAATAGGGCAGCCAATCGAAAACCGTAACGACGTAAAATTTGGAATGGTAATCGATTTTTCTGATTTGAAGAAAATTGTAAAAGAAGAAATTGTAGATCAATTTGACCATGCAACGGTTTTTAACGAAACAACTCCTCATATTGAATTGGCAAACGAATTGAAAAATCGCGGACATCATGTTATTTTGGTAGATTATCAGCCAACGAGCGAGAATATGGTAGTCGATTTTTCTCAAAGAATTAGGAGAAGATTACCGGAAGGAATTAAACTTTTCTCGTTAAAATTGCAAGAAACGGAATCTTCTTTTGCCGAATGGTTTGCCAGTGATAATGTGAACTCTATATTGTAGCTTCATGCAATTACCAAATAACAAAAAAATATATTTCGCCTCCGATCAGCATTTTGGAGCACCAACACCAGAATTGAGTTTTCCAAGAGAACAAAAATTTGTGGCTTGGCTTGATGTGGTTAAAAAAGATGCGGAAGCTATTTTTTTAGTAGGTGATTTATTTGATTTTTGGTTCGAATATAAAACTGTGGTTCCCAAAGGATTTATTCGTGTTTTAGGCAAACTGGCCGAAATTCGAGACAGCGGAATCCCTATTTATTTCTTTGTGGGAAACCATGATTTATGGATGGAAGATTATTTCCAGAAAGAATTGAATATTCCGGTGTATCATGACAATCAAGAATATACTTTTGGAGATAAAACATTCTTAGTGGGGCATGGAGACGGAAAAGGTCCTGGCGACTTGGGGTACAAACGAATGAAAAAAGTATTTACAAATCCATTCTCCAAATGGCTTTTTAGATGGCTTCATCCGGATATTGGAGTTGGTTTGGCACAATATCTTTCGGTAAAAAACAAATTGATTTCGGGTGATGAAGATGTGACCTTTCTTGGCGAAGACAACGAATGGTTGATTCTCTATTCCAAAAGAAAACTGGAAACCAAACACTACAATTACCTTGTTTTTGGACACCGTCATTTACCTATGAAAGTAACAGTTGGAGAAAATTCCGAATATGTGAATCTGGGTGACTGGATTACTTATTTTACCTATGGTGTTTTTGATGGAGAGACTTTCGAAATCAAAAAGTATCAATAAATTTTCAAGTATTTTATCGGCGTAGATTTTTTCATCCTCAATTCATTCCCACACCACACAAATAACCATCCAAATTCATTTTAAACAAGGTGCCTTCCACCAAATCTTTTACGGAATTTAATTCTTTCATGGAAACGGTAATAATTTGTGGTATTTGTTTTAAGTTCGCAATCGGCACTGCATTTATTTAGTATATTGTATGCAAGACTTAAAAACATGGAATTCATGCTTTGTAAAATAAAAGCCCGTATATAAGTGTTTTGAGAAGCTCTTTTAATCACCTTTTTCATGTTCGTCAATATCCTTTTGCAAGTCCAGTTTTCTAAAGGCTGGCGAGAATATTCCCGTTCCAAGCACTATCAAAAGAGTCATGCTTCCTCCAAAAACAACTGAAGTTACCGTTCCCATAAGTTTTGCTGTCAATCCGCTTTCAAAAGCACCCAATTCATTGGAAGAACCCACAAAGATAGAATTCACTGCCGAAACTCGGCCTCGCATGTGATCCGGTGTTTTCAATTGCAAAATAGTCTGACGGATCACCACCGAAATTCCATCAACAGCACCGCTAAAAAATAATGCCAATACAGACAACCAGAAAATAGTGGAAAGTCCAAAAACAATAATGCATACTCCAAAGGCAAAAATGGCTGACAAAAGTTTTATTCCTGCATTTTTATTCATGGGCACATAGGCTGAAATAATCAATGTTAAAAATGAACCAACCGCTGGAGCGGCGCGCAACACACCAAAACCTTCGGGACCCACTTTTAAAATATCCTGGGCAAAAATGGGTAACAACGCTACCGCTCCGCCAAAAAGAACTGCCGCCATATCCAGCGATAGAGCTCCTAAAACGGTTTTGTTAGTGAAAACAAATTTCACGCCTTCTTTCAAGCTTTCCATAATGGGTTCCCCAATTTTTGGATTCAAAATAGGTTTAGCGGCTATTTGAGACAAAGCAATTAAAGAAAAAATAGAACATAAAAAAACGGAACACATCGACCAGTGAACACCAATTAAAGTAATAGAAAAACCCGCAACTGCAGGTCCTAAAACAGCACCTATTTGCCAAACCGAGCTGCTCCAAGTAGCAGCATTTGGATATACTTTTTTCGGAACGATTAAGGATAAAAGGGAAAATATGGTTGGACCAAGAAAAGAGCGTACAATTCCCCCCAGAAAAACCAGAAAATAAATACCGTATAAAATTACTTTTGTAGAATACCCGCTTACAATTGGTGGCCACGTTAACATAAATAACCCAAAACTGATTGCCGAAAAACCCAAAATACACTTGAAAAGAAGTCCTTTTTTCTCCTTTTGATCTACAATGTGTCCTGCAAATAAGGCCATGGCAACAGCAGGAATTATTTCCATTAATCCAATGATTCCCAGTGAAAGTGGGTTTTTGGTCAAACTATATACTTGCCATTCAATAACAATAAACTGCATGGACCACGCAAAAACCATGGCAAAACGTAATAATAAAAAGGTGTTGAATTCTTTATAACGCAAGGCTGCGTAGGGATCGTGTGTTTTTTTCATTTTGTTAACCTAATTATTTAATATCTCTTAATCGCAATTGCAAACTTACATTTCCTTTCCATTCATTTTCATCAATCGAATAAACCATTTCAAAGGGTTGTCCGTTTTTAGTAGTTTCTAATTTTGTGCCTAAGCCAAAGCCAATCGCGGCAATACCTTCGGAATTATTTTGTTTTACAAACAGTTTTAAATGCTCGTCTTCTTGTCCCATTGGCTTTCCGTAACCGGTATCTTTTACATTTTTGGTCAGGAAAACGGGTGTCATGTTTTGGGGTCCAAAAGGCTCAAATTGTTTTAGAATCCGAATCAGTTTTGGAGTGATATCGGCAAAATCAATTTCAGCATCAACTGAAATTTCCGGAGTCAGCATATCAGGATGAATGGTTTTTTGTACTTCTTTTTCGAAAGCATCCTTGAAAAGTGGGTAGTTTTCTGCTGCTAAAGTCATTCCGGCAGCATACATGTGACCACCAAATTGCTCCAAATGTTCCGCACAGGCTTCGAGTGCATTATAGACATCAAATCCTTTTACAGAGCGAGCCGAAGCTGCGTATTTATCGCCACTTTTGGTAAAAACCAAGGTCGGACGATAATAGGTTTCGATCAAGCGTGAAGCGACAATCCCAATGACTCCTTTGTGCCAATCCTCTTGAAAAACTACCGAACTGAATCGCTCTTTTTCCTGATTGTCTTCAATTTGCGAAAGCGCTTCTTTGGTAATTTGTTTGTCTAATTCTTTTCGATCCGAATTGTATTTTTCGATTTCAGAGGCAAATTGTTGTGCTTGTTCAAAATTAAATTCGGTCAATAATTCCACGGCGTGATTGCCATGTTTGATGCGTCCGGCAGCATTAATCCTTGGCGCGATGATAAAAACAACATCGGTAATATCTAAGGTTTGTTTTTTTACTTGGTGAATCAAAGCTTTGATTCCGGGTCTTGGTTCAGTGTTGATTACTTGCAATCCAAAATAAGCCAACACTCTGTTTTCTCCGGTCATTGGTACAATATCAGCGGCAATTGCAGCCGCCACTAAATCCAAATAGGGAAATAAGTCTTCGATGGTTTCCTCACGCTTTTGGCCTAAAGCCTGAATCAATTTGAAACCAATGCCGCAACCGCACAATTCATCATACGGATAGTTGCAATCATCCCGTTTTGGGTCAAGAATCGCAACGGCTTCGGGTAAATTTTTTCCGGGTCTGTGGTGATCACAAATGATAAAATCAATGTTTCGCTCTTTGGCGTAAGCCACATGATCGATAGATTTTATACCACAATCCAAAGCAATGATAAGCGAAAATCCATTGTCATCGGCAAAGTCAATTCCTTTAAAGGAAATTCCGTATCCTTCATCATAACGATCCGGAATGTAGGTCGCAACATTAGGGTAATAGGTTCTTAAATACGAAGAAACAAGCGAAACGGCTGTAGTTCCATCGACATCATAATCACCGAAAACAAGAATATTTTCCTGTTTTTCAATCGCTTTTTCGATACGTTCTACCGCCTTTTCCATATCTTTCATCAAGTATGGATTGTGTAAATCATCTAAACTGGGACGAAAAAAACGTTTGGCATCTTCAAAAGTTTCAATGCCACGTTGCACTAATAGGGTGGCCACAAAATCTTCCACATTCAAAGCTTGAGCGAGATGTTTCACGGTATCTTCGGAAGGTTTTGATTTAATGGTCCAACGCATGTTGATTTGGGATTATAAGATTTTCAGTAAGGATTTTGCCAAGTCGAGCGCAGTCGAGACACATCAATTGGTCTCGACTGCGCTCGACCTGACACCAAATAGTAACTTTTATTTTTTATTTTGAAACTAAAGCTTCACCTTCAAATTGAATTCCGTTCCATCCTGTTTTCATAAAGTTACGGATGTTTTGATGATCCGTTCCTTCTAGATTTTTCAAAACATCGTCATAATAATAGGCTCCAAAACACGCTAATGTTTCTGCTTCGGTTAAGTTTTGCAATTGGGCAAAAGCAAATAATTTGCAAGAACCCGAATTTTCTCCTGCGGCATTGATTTGAGAACCGTTCTGAAAGTTGGTTGGAGTGAAAATATAGTTTTCTTCAATGGTAGCAATGGTGTCCGTAAATGCGATTGCTTCCGGAGTTTGTTTTAGTTTTTCTAAGTAAGATGTTAGGCTCATATTTATATTATTCTTCTGATGAAAATTTTGATTTTTTAGGTTCTTTGGTAATTGTTTTTCCACTGATTACCACGACAATTTCGCCTCTTGGGGCTGTTTTTTCAAAATGGGCGATAACTTCTTGGACTGTTCCACGAATGTTTTCTTCGTGCATTTTTGATAATTCCCGTGAAACCGATATTTGTCGGTCTTCGCCAAAATAGGTAATGAACTCCGCTAAAGTTTTTACTAATTTATGTGGGGAAACATACAAAATCATCGTTCTGGTTTCTTCTGCCAAAGCTAAATATCGGGTTTGTCTCCCTTTTTTGTCAGGCAAGAATCCTTCAAAAACAAACTTGTCATTGGGTAAACCGCTATTGACTAATGCGGGAACGAAAGCCGTTGCACCAGGCAAACATTCGACATCAATTCCATTTTCGACACAAGCGCGGGTTAATAAAAAACCAGGATCAGAAATGGCAGGTGTTCCCGCATCCGAAATCAGAGCAATATTTTCTCCGGCTTTCAATCTCGAAATTAAATTTTCAATGGTTTTGTGTTCGTTGTGCATGTGGTGGCTGTACATGTGCGTGCCGATTTCAAAATGCTTTAACAATTTTCCGCTGGTTCGCGTGTCTTCGGCGAGAATCAAATCGACTTCTTTAAGAATCCGAATCGCTCGAAAAGTCATGTCTTCGAGATTGCCAATAGGCGTGGGAACGATATATAATTTTGACATAATTAAAAAATTAAACACATCCCGAATTTTCGAGATAAGAAATAAAACGGAATGAATTTTAAACTTAAAATTCATTCCGTTTTTTATTATTTTGTTTTTGTTCAAAGGAACACTCAGAACAATTCAAACGGAATTACAAGAATTTTTTCTCGATAATATCCATAAATCGTTCCTCGTAATCTTGTTTCCCTTCCCAGTTATTATAATCTGGTTTTACCATTTCCTGAATAAAATCTCTGGTTTCGTAGAATGTATCAAACGTGATTAATTGATTTAAAACACGATTGTAATCCTCACTGCTGTTGCCAAAAAGGTGTTTTGTAAATGCAATGCGATCATTCAAATCAATATTGATGTTTTTCGCTAATTTTTCGTTTAAGGAAGCTGTTTTTGGCTCCACCGGTTCCGGTTTTACTTCTTCAATGGTGTCCAATTGTTTTTCTTCGAAATCAATAGCAATGACAGTAGGAATGTTTTCAAGCGAATGCACTTTTACAAACTGGGGATCCCTATAATTTCCGCCTAATAAATCTTCGAAAGAAATTTGGATTGCTTCCGGTTTCTTTGGTGTTTCTATTTTCGCTACTTCCACTTCCACTTCCTCTTCTTCCACTTCCTCTGATAATTCGAAAGCAGGAAGGAATGGAGGAGTTTCTGGTGCGGTTATTTTTTCTTCAATTGCGGCTTCTTCCTCAGTAACTATTTCTTCTTCAATTACAGGTTCTTCTGCAGCAACTATTTCTTCTTTTTCCTCTAAAGGCGTTTCGATAGTCTCCTCCAGAATTATTTCATCAGGAACAATAGTCGCAATTGGTTGAAATAATCCGGTTTTTTCAGTTGTAATTTCTTCAACCGCTGTTTTAGTTTCGGGTTGTACCGTTTCTTTTTGGTCAAAAACTTCTTCAATTTTTTTCTCTATTTCCGCAATTCCAATAGTTGGTTTTGCGGCACTAAAATGCTCGTCTACAAATCGCAAGACAGAAAGTTTTTCATACAGTTTCTGTGTTTCCAGATATAATTGATTGATATCAGATTTATTTTTTAGTTGTAATATTCTGTGTGCAATGCTGATTAAATCGGCTTCCAATTTTTTTTTCATAACTTTGAAATTATAGTGTTTTAGGCGGGTCTTTTTCAATAAGTTCCTTCCTGGGTTTTATTTAGCATAAGGAAGAAGTAACCTTTAATAAAAATGTCATACTTTTGAAACGGTGTAAAAGTATAAAATTTTAAGTGGGTTTTATCTGGTACAAAGTAATAAAAACTATTCATTTTTTAAGTCAGAAAAATACAAAATGTTTCTCGAAAATACAGTAAATCATAAAGAACAATTTGGTTGGATTGAAGTCATTTGTGGCTCCATGTTTTCGGGAAAAACCGAAGAACTTATCCGTCGTTTGAAAAGAGCGCAGTTTGCCAAGCAAAAAGTTGAAATTTTTAAACCAGAAATTGATACACGCTATCATGACGATATGGTAGTTTCGCATGATGCCAACGAAATCCGTTCCACACCCGTTCCTGCTGCTGCAAATATTGCTATTTTGGCGCAAGGTTGCGATGTGGTGGGAATTGACGAAGCACAATTTTTTGATGACGAAATCGTTAAAATTTGTAATGATTTGGCAAACCAAGGAATCCGAGTAATTGTTGCCGGATTGGATATGGATTTCAAAGGAAATCCTTTTGGTCCAATGCCTGCATTAATGGCCACAGCCGAATATGTGACCAAAGTGCACGCCGTATGCACCCGCACCGGAAATCTGGCTAATTACAGTTTCCGTAAAACCGATAATGACAAACTCGTCATGTTAGGCGAAACCGAAGAATACGAACCGTTGAGCCGTGCCGCCTATTATCACGCGATGCGGAAAGATCAGGATAAGTAAATCCTCTCCCCAACCCTCTCCAAAGGAGAGGGAGGCGAAACTGGATTAAAATATAAAACCCTTTCAGAGTTTAGAACTATGAAAGGGTTTGTCTTTTTATAGAAACATTGTTTTTTGGATTGCTTTAAAAAAAAACTGCACAATAAATATGTAATCCATAATCCATAATGTTTTATTTAACAACACTAAATCTTAAATCGTTAATCAACAATCTTACATCTTCTTTCTCATTCTCGCTACCGGAATATCGAGTTGTTCCCTGTATTTTGCAATCGTTCTTCTCGCAATTGGATAGCCTTTTTCTTTAAGAATTTCGGCTAATTGATCGTCTGGAAGTGGTTTTTTCTTGTCTTCTTCCTCAATCGTATTCTGAAGAATTTTCTTGATTTCAAGCGTAGAAACATCTTCTCCTTGATCGTTTTTCATCGATTCAGAAAAGAATTCTTTGATCAGTTTAGTACCATAAGGGGTTTCCACATATTTGCTGTTGGCCACACGCGAAACGGTTGAAATATCTAGACCTACCATATCAGCAATGTCTTTTAGAATCATCGGTTTCAACTTGGTTTCATCACCATCGAGGAAATATTCCTCCTGATAATGCATAATGGCATTCATGGTTACAAAAAGCGTTTCTTGGCGTTGGCGTATCGCATCAATAAACCATTTAGCCGAATCCAATTTTTGCTTGATAAATTGTACCGCATCTTTTTGCTGCGCTGATTTATCACGGGAATCCTTATACGTTTGCATCATTTCCTGATAATCTTTGGAAACATGCAGGGAAGGAGCATTTCTTCCGTTTAAGGTCAGTTCGAGTTCGCCGTCCACAATTCGGATAGCAAAATCAGGAACTACATTTTCGGTAACTTTATTGTTTCCGGTAAAAGAACCACCTGGTTTTGGATTCAATTTTTCTATCTCGTGAATGGCTTTTTTAAGCTGCTCATTCGAAACATTGTATTTTTGAATTAATTTATCGTAATGTTTTTTGGTAAACGCATCAAATTGATTTTCGATAATATCGGTGGCTAATGCTACGTATTCCGTTGGTGTTTTGTGTTTCAATTGCAACAACAAACATTCCTGTAAATCTCTTGCTCCCACGCCCGAAGGTTCCAGTTCATGAATGACCTGCAACATTTTATCCACCATCTTCTCATCGGTATAAATGCCTTGGGTAAACGCCATATCGTCCACCATATCAGGCACGCTGCGGCGGATATAACCCATATCATCGATGCTACCTACCAAGAATTCGGCAATTTCACGCTCTTCATCATTCAGGATGAACGTATTCAACTGATTGATTAAATCCTGATGAAAACTTACAGGAGCCGCGAAAGGTGTTTCGCGATCATCATCATCGTCACTGTAATTATTGGCCTGTGTTTTATAATCTGGTGTTTCGTCGTTACTTAAATATTCATCTATGTTAATGTCTTCGGCATCAATTCGTTCCGATTCGGCATCATCATAATCGTCATAATCTTCGTTTTCGAACTCATCTTTCTCATAATCCTCTTCCTCTTTTCCAGTTTCCAGCGCTGGATTTTCGTTCATTTCTTCCAATAAACGTTGTTCGAAAGCTTGCGTAGGCAATTGAATTAACTTCATCAACTGGATTTGTTGAGGAGATAATTTCTGGGATAATTTTAAATTTAAGAATTGCTTTAACATTACGTTTAATCGTTTATTTGTTTAATCGTTTATTCGGGATGATCGGTTAAACTAATAAACGATTAACCGAATAAATTTTTTTAGAATTCCGCATTCATTGGGGTTCTTGGAAAAGGAATTACGTCACGAATGTTTGTCATTCCAGTTACAAACAATACCAATCTTTCGAATCCAAGTCCAAAACCAGAGTGAACCGCTGAACCAAATCTTCTAGTATCAAGATACCACCACAATTCTTCTTCGTCAATTCCTAAGGCTTTCATTTTTTCGACCAAAACATCAAAACGTTCTTCTCTTTGCGAACCTCCTACGATTTCTCCAATTCCAGGGAAAAGGATATCCATCGCGCGAACTGTTTTCCCGTCTTCGTTCAAACGCATGTAAAATGCTTTGATATTGGCCGGATAATCAAACAAGATTACTGGACATTTAAAGTGTTTTTCCACTAAATAACGCTCGTGTTCCGATTGTAAATCAGCACCCCATTCGTTGATGATATAGTTGAATTTTTTCTTTTTATTTGGCGTAGACTCTCTTAAAATATCAATTGCTTCGGTGTACGAAACACGTTTGAAATTGTTTTCCAAAACAAAGTTCAATTTTTCCAAAAGAGGCATTTCGCTTCTCTCCGCAACCGGTTTTGATTTCTCTTCATCCAATAAACGTCCTTCCAGGAATTTCAAATCCTCCGGACATTTGTCCATGGTATATTTGATTACATGCTGAATAAAATCTTCGGCTAGATCCATATTGTCATTCAAATCATTGAAAGCCACTTCTGGCTCAATCATCCAAAATTCCGCAAGGTGACGCGAAGTATTTGAGTTTTCGGCTCTGAATGTGGGCCCAAAAGTATAAATCTGACCTAAAGCCATTGCAAAAGTTTCTCCTTCCAATTGTCCCGAAACCGTAAGGTTCGTTTCTTTCCCGAAGAAATCTTCCTTATAATTCACTTTTCCGTCTTCCGTTCTTGGCGTCCCGTCAAATGGCAAAGCAGTAACTTTGAACATTTCACCGGCACCTTCCGCGTCCGATCCCGTGATGATTGGCGTATTCACGTACACAAAACCTTTCTCTTGAAAATAACTATGAACGGCAAACGACAATACGGAGCGTACGCGCATAATCGCACCAAACATATTAGTACGAACTCTTAAATGCGCATTTTCACGCAAGAAATCCAAGCTTGGTTTGTTCTTAGGTTGTATCGGGAATTTCTCCGCATCCGAATCTCCAAGGATTTCTAGTTTTATCACCTGAATTTCAAATTTTTGCCCAGCACCTTTACTTTCCACTAAAGTTCCAGTTACAGATATGGCTGCTCCGGTCGTAATTCTCTTTAAAGTTTCGTCTGGCGTGTTCTCAAAATCGACAACACATTGTATATTATCAATGGTCGAACCATCGTTTAAGGCAATAAATTGATTGTTTCTAAAAGTTCTCACCCATCCTTTTGCATTAACTTCGTGAAGCGTCGTGGTACTGTTTAGTAAGTCTTTAACTTTTGTATGTCTCATTTTAAGTATATAATTGATATTGAAAATTGTAACCGAAGTGCAAATATAAAGGATTTGTTTTAAAAGTCATTGCGAGAAATTGGGTAATCAGGAGCTATTTCCCGCTATCCGCTATATCTTTTACTTTTTAAAGAAAAAAGTAAAAGGATGCCGCTGCTATCGGGGCTAAACGAATGGATAGATTTGGTGTTTCAGGAAATATTTTTTTTGAATATTTTGCAGGGTTTTTTAATCTCGCAACTGAGTTCGGTTATTGTTTTATCCCGTAGATTATTTGCGTGAGCAAATACCTATTGGTAGAAATAATATACGATTCATTTCTTTTGTCCCGTTAGGGACTATATTATAGCCTAAATTGGTTTAGTCCCTGACGGGACAAATGATTGGATTCTGGATGTTGTTACCAATATGTAGTACCTAACGGTACAAATAGAATGCTTAATAATTTCTAGTTACCACAATTCCCTAGCCCCGATAGTAGTGGAAATCCTTTTTCTAAATCCTGTCAGGGTTTTGAACCCTGACAGGATTGAAAAAGATTGCAACGAATAGCGGGAAACAGCTCCAAATAAAAAAATTAATTCACTAATTCGGCTTCTATAAGGTCTTCTTTTTTGGCTCTTTTCTTTTCAAAAGTCAATACCAGTGCGGGTAAAACCAATAAGTTGGCAAACATCGCGAACAATAAAGTACAAGAAATTAAACCACCAAGGGCAATGGTTCCGCTAAAGCTGGAAAGTGTGAAAGTCGCAAATCCAAGAATCAATACAACCGAAGTATAAAACGTACTAATTCCCGTTTCTCTCAACGCACTGAATACTGATTTTTTGACTTTTCCGTTGTTTTGCAGTAAATCGTGACGGTATTTTGCCATAAACTGAATCGCATTATCCACCGAAATCCCAAAAGCAATACTGAAAACCAATATTGTAGATGGTTTCAAGGGAATGCCAAAATAACCCATCAATCCGGAGGTGATACAAAGCGGTAAAATATTAGTGATTACGGACGCCATTACCATTTTCCCCGATCTGAATAAATAGGTCATTAATAGTGCTATCAAGAAAATAGCGAAAATCAAGGATTCGATAAGGTTGTCAATTAAGTAAGAAGTTCCTTTTTGGAAAACCAATGCTTTTCCGGTAAGTGTCACTTCGTAACGCTCTTTTGGGAAAACTTTATCTATTTTTTGTTGCAACTGATGTTCCACTCTTGCCATTTCCACGGTTCCAATATCTTTCATGAAAGTGGTGATTCTGGCATATTGTCCCGTGGAATCCACATAGCTTTTCATCAAGTTTTCTTTGGTGTTTTTAGTGGCATTTTTGGCATACGAAAGGATGAATGCCTGTTCTTGCGAGGTAGGTAATTCATAGTATTCCGGATTGCCGTTGTAATAGGCTTGCTTGGAATATTTAACCAAATTTACAATAGAAATAGGTTTTGACAATTCTGGAATGGCAGCAATAGTTTCTTGTAACTCGTCCATTTTTTTCATTGTGGACAACTTCATAACCCCTTTTTTGCGTTTGGTGTTAATCATGATTTCCAGTGGCATAACGCCGTTGAATTCCTTTTCGAAGAAAACAATGTCTTTAAAGAAAGAAGCGCTTTTTGGCATTTCACCAATTAAACTTCCCGAAACTTTCATCTGTGAAACCCCAATTAAGCTAAATAGAAGTAGTAAAGCGTAGATGATATAAATCGTTTTTCGTTTGTATTTTACAATGTTCTCCACCCGATCTAACAAGGTTGAAATATAGGTTTTACTCAAGTGATACAGGTGTTTTTCCTTTGGTAAAGGCATAAAACTGTAAAAAATTGGCACAACAACCAGTGTCAACAGATACACGGAGATGACGTTGATGGAAGTCACTAATCCAAATTCAAAAAGTAAGTCGTTACCCGTAATCATAAATGTGGCAAAACCGGCAGCTGTTGTTAAATTCGTCATCAGCGTAGCAACACCAATTTTGGAAATTACACGTTGTAGGGCTTTGGCTTGATTATTATGCAGTTTTATTTCCTGCTGGTATTTATTAATCAGGAAAATACAGTTTGTAATCCCAATAACAATAATCAATGGTGGTATAATAGCCGTTAAAATCGTGATTTTGTAATGGAATAATCCCAATGTTCCAAAAGACCACATCACTCCAAAAAGCAAAATACAAATGGATATAAATGTCGCTCGAAACGAACGGAAGAATAAAAAGAAAATTAATGAAGTAATAAACAACGCCGCACCAATGAAAAGACCAATTTCGCCTTTCATGTTCTCGGCATTTATCGTGCGGATGTAAGGCATTCCCGAAACGCGAAGATCGATTCCAGTTGTTTTTTCGAATTTCTCGATTTTTGGAACCAGATTCTCAATAATAAAAGTTTTTCTACCTGCAGTATTTACAATTTTCTTGTTTAAATAAACCGCTGAACGAATGCTTCCAGATTGTTTATTGAATAATAATCCTTCGTAAAAAGGCAAATTATTAAAGAGTTCGTTTTTTATTTTCTGTAAATATTCTGGGTTTACAGTTTGAGTTTGGTCGATAAGCGGAACCAATTCAAATTTTTCTTCTGCTTCGTTTTTTTGTAATTTTTTTAAATCATTCAAAGAAACAACCAGTTCCACTTCTTTGGAATTTTTTAAACCTGTCATTAATTCATTCCAAGCAGCAAAAGCTTTTGGGGTGAAAAAGGTTTTGTCTTTGAAACCGATAACAATCAAATTGCCTTCTTCGCCAAACTTGTTTAAAAAATCTTCGTATTGTTGATTTATAATGTGTTTTTTAGGAAGTAAATTGGCTTCGGTATACGTCATACCAAGGTTTTTCCATTGCAATGCCAGAAAAACGGTTAGGGCAAGAATAACTCCTAGTATTACGATTCTATTTTTAAGTACAATTCGGGCTATTAATTCCCAGAATCCTACTGTTATTTTCTTTTTCATAGCTGTTTTAAAAATGCATGCAAATGTAATAAAAACCGTTATAACGATAAAGTTTAAAGCCAATTTTTTGTGTCGTTGCAAGGATAATTCATTGTTTTTTATTTACATTAATATAATTTATGAGATATAAATTATATATTTGGTTTTCTCATCTTTGCATTTTTAAAAGAGGAGTAAGTTCACCTAAAAATAAATATGAAAAACTATAAAAATGCATTATTTTATTTCGGTGTAACCGGTGGGTTCACGGCTTTAATGTATTGGATTATTAAAAAAGGAAAACACTTAGAAAGTAGTAAAAAGATCACTGTTTCCGGAATTGAAAATGGTTCTTGGAATGATTTTATAGCTTCAATGCAACATAACTTTCAAGATCCTTTAGCGATACTTTTAGCCCAAATTATAACGATAATACTTGTGGCCCGTTTTTTTGGCTGGGTTTTTAAAAGAATCGGGCAACCTTCTGTGATTGGTGAGATTATTGCCGGGATTGTCCTTGGACCCTCTTTATTAGGAATGTATTTTCCGGAATTTTCAGCCGCTTTATTTCCGTTGGAATCCCTAGGAAATTTAAAATTCTTGAGTCAAATAGGATTGATCCTTTTTATGTTTGTCATAGGAATGGAACTCGATTTGAAAGTATTAAAAAATAAAGCCAATGAAGCCGTTGTAATTAGTCATGCCAGTATAGTTATTCCTTTTGCACTTGGAATTGGTTTAGCTTATTTCGTTTACAATAGATTTGCCCCCGAAGGCGTAAAATTTCTTTCCTTCAGTTTGTTCATGGGAATTGCCATGAGTATAACTGCTTTTCCTGTTTTGGCAAGAATTGTTCAGGAAAGAGGAATTCATAAAACAAGACTTGGCGCCATCGTTATTACCTGCGCTGCTGCGGATGATATCACGGCTTGGTGTATTCTGGCGGTAGTAATTGCGATTGTAAAAGCAGGAACTTTCGTTAGTTCGCTTTACATTATTTCGCTGGCTATCATTTATGTGCTATTGATGATTTTTATCGTAAAGCCTTTTTTGAAAAGAATCGGGGATTTATATGGAAGTAAGGATAGTATTATAAAACCGGTTGTAGCCATCTTTTTTCTGGTGCTTATACTTTCATCGTATGCTACTGAAGTGATTGGTATTCATGCGCTTTTTGGAGCTTTTATGGCGGGAGCTATTATGCCTGATGTTCCAAAATTCAGATCTATATTTATTGAAAAAGTCGAGGATGTTGCTTTGATTCTTTTACTGCCTTTATTTTTCGTTTTTACAGGATTAAAAACGGAGATTGGACTTATCAATGATCCTTATTTATGGAAAGTAACTGGATTTATCATTCTGGTTGCGGTTGTCGGGAAGTTTTTAGGAAGTGCTTTGGCTGCTAAATTTGTAGGTCAGAGTTGGCGCGACAGTTTAACTATTGGTGCCTTGATGAATACCAGAGGGTTGATGGAATTAATCGTGTTAAACATCGGATTAGAACTTAAGGTGTTGACTCCCGAAGTTTTTACGATGATGGTTATCATGGCGTTGGTCACTACTTTTATGACTGGTCCTGCTTTGGATTTAATCAATTACATCTTTAAAACGAAAGACAATGTTGACAACGAAGAAGTTGGAAATAATAAATTCCGAATATTAATTTCGTTTGGAAATAATGAAAAAGGGAAGTCACTCTTACGATTGGCCAACAGTTTATTAAAGAAAACAAAGGAAACGTCCTCTATTACAGTAATGCATTTGTCTTTGAGTGATGAAATGCATCAATTTAATATGGAGGATAAAGAGAAAAATAGTTTTATTCCAATTGTTGAGGAATCTAAAATTCTAAAACAGGAAATCACCACTATTTTTAAAGCCACGATTGACATTGAAACGGATATTGCAGATATTGCGAATCAAGGCGATTACGATTTGTTACTTATAGGTTTGGGGAAATCAATTTTTGAAGGGACAATACTTGGAAAAGTGATTGGTTTTACAACCAGAATAATCAATCCGGACCGATTGATTGACAAGTTTACTGGAAAAGAGGGATTGTTTGAAAATTCCCCTTTCGACGAAAGAACCAGACAGATTATTTCTAAAACCAAGATGCCTATCGGGATTTTGATTGACAAAGATTTACAAAATGTGGACGAAGTTTTTCTTCCTGTTTTTTGTCAGGAAGACTCCTTTTTGATTGAATATGCCCAAAAATTAATTTACAATAACAATTCTAAAATAATGATTTTGGATGTAAATGGCCATATTGACTCTAACTTTGTGATTAAAAGTGCCATAAATTCTTTAGAACAAAAATACCCAAATAACATTGGCATCATCACAGATAAAATCGTTAAAAAAGAATTTTTAGCGAAACAGGATTTAATGTTAATAAGTCTCGAAAGTTGGAAAACGCTGGTAGATTCAAGAAGTGTTTGGTTGAGTGGTGTTCCGTCTGTATTGATTTTAAAACATTAAAAATGAACTGGATTTTATTGATTATAGGAGGTCTTTTTGAAGTGGGTTTTGCAACTTGTTTAGGTAAAGCTAAAGAAAGCTCAGGCATTACCGCCACACTATGGTTGGGTGGTTTTTTAGTTTGTTTGACCATTAGTATGGTATTGCTTTATAAAGCTACGCAAACATTGCCAATAGGAACTGCCTATGCGGTTTGGACAGGAATAGGAGCCGTGGGAACTGTTTTGGTAGGAATTTTTATTTTTAAAGAACCGGCTGATTTCTGGAGGGTTTTCTTTATCACTACTTTAATCGCTTCGATTATTGGGCTGAAATTCGTGTCGAGTCATTAAACTCAAAAAATGATTTTACTTTCTAAAGTATTTTAAATATAAAATATGAATCAAATTCAAGAAAATAATGGTGTGATTTATATGTTTCTGGCGATTATTCTGATCCTTATAATTGCACTTTGTTATCTTATTTATCGATTAATTCAATCAGGAAAAGCGAAAGAAAGTGTGGAAGAGAAATTTCATTTACTGGAAATGAAAGTGAATACTTTACAGTTGGAAACATTGGAATCCAAGCTTAATCCCCATCTTTTTAAAAACATTCTCAATTCGATTCAGTCACACGCCTATCAAACGTACTTTGCGTTGGATAAATTGGCGAATGTGTTGGATTACATTTTATATGAAAGCCAAAAAAAGTTTGTTTCCCCAAAAGAAGAAATCGAGTTTGCACTGAATTTGATAGAAATCAATAAAATTAAAGTTAGCCCGCTTTTTGAATTGAAAGTGAAAACCAAAATCAATGAAGGCGAAATGCTTTATGAACAACGACTTTTAGCACCTTTAATTTCGATTGATTTAATAGAAAATGCTTTTAAACATGCTGATTTGCAAAGTGCAGACGCCTTTATTTCGGTGTTGTTTGAATTCAAAGACAATTGTTTCTATTTGACGGTTTCGAATAAAATTTCAGATAAAAAGACATTGAAAAAAGAACGAAGTGGCATTGGAGCCACGACATTGGAACAACGATTGAAAATTATATACAAAAATCAGTTCAAACTGGATAAATTTGTCGAAAATGACATTTACATTGCGCACTTAAAAATCAATCTTCTTGAATACAAAACTCAAATGCTTGCTGCTGGACGATGAATTGCCGGGGTTAACGTACCTGAAAATGCTGTGTGAGCAAATTCCAGAATTAGAAATCGTAAAGGCATTCAATGATCCGGAGAAATTACTGGCTGAAATTCCAAAACTCGATTTTGATTTGTGTATTTCAGATATCGAAATGCCTGGGATTGATGGTTTGACTCTTGCGGGTTTACTACAAAATAAATTAGTCATTTTCACCACGGCTTATAAAAACTACGCTGCCGAAGCATTTGATATTGATGCGGTTGATTACATCACAAAACCGGTTACAAAAGAGCGTTTGCAAAAAGCAGTTGCAAAGGCTTTGGAGCGATTCAATAAACCGGTAATTACTAAAAAATTCATTCATTTGAATACGGATAAAGGGAAAGCATTGTTGTATTTTCATCAGATTCAATACATCAAAACTGCTGTGACTGACAGTAGAGATAAGGAAGTGTTTCTGGTTGATGGCAGTTCCCTGATTTTAAAAAATATTAATTTTGATTCGCTTTTAAGCCAACTTCCTAATACTGATTTTTGCAGAGTGAATAAAAAAGAAATTATTGCGATGACGGCGGTGAAATTTTTCAATCACAATGAAATTACGCTAAACCATCAAGAACAAAACGGAAAATTCACTACGCTAATTTTGAGCGAAACCTATCGTTCGGATTTTTCAATAAAAGTCAAAATCTAACTTATTACAAAGTTTTCCTATCTTGTTACATTCGAAGGAAATTACCTTGTGTTTTCCTTTATTCCTCAAAAATCACTTCCCATATTTGCATCGCAAAACATTGATAATTTAAAAAACAGGTTGCATGAGAAGTTTTAAAAATTCATTTTTTTATTTGATAATTATAGGCGGATTTTCTGCCTTGATGTATTGGATTATCCTAAAAGGGAAAACATTGGAAATAGGACAGAATATTGTTCGTTACCAAATAGAAAACGGACATTGGAATGATTTTTTGACGTCGATGAACAACAATTTGCAGCATCCTCTAGCCATTCTTCTGGCGCAAATCGTAACTATTATTTTGGTAGCTCGATTTTTTGGATGGGTTTGTAGAAGAATTGGGCAGCCAACAGTAATAGGGGAGATGATTGCAGGGATTGTTTTAGGTCCCTCTTTAATCGGGATGTATTTTCCTGAATTTTCGGCAATGTTGTTTCCAAAAGACTCGTTAGGCAACTTGCAGTTTTTGAGCCAAATTGGGTTGATCCTTTTTATGTTTGTCATTGGAATGGAATTGGATTTAAAAGTGCTTAAAAATAAAGCGCATGATGCTGTTGTTATTAGTCATGCCAGTATTATTATTCCGTTTACTTTAGGGTTGGGACTTGCTTATTTTATATACCATTCTTTTGCGCCTCCCGGTGTTGAATTTCTTTCTTTTGGCTTGTTTCTGGGAATTGCCATGAGTATTACGGCATTTCCGGTTTTGGCAGGTATCGTTCGGGAACGCGGAATTCATAAAACTAAATTGGGAGCAATTGTAATTACTTGTGCCGCTGCCGATGATATTACGGCATGGTGCATTCTGGCAGCAGTAATCGCCATTGTAAAAGCGGGTTCTTTTATGAGTTCGTTATATGTTATTGGACTGGCGATACTCTATGTAATTGTAATGCTAAAAGTGGTTCGCCCTTTCCTGAAAAGAGTTGGTGATTTGAATTCCACCAGGGAAAGTCTGAATAAACCCGTTGTGGCTATTTTCTTTTTGACATTATTGTTGTCGTCTTATGCGTCTGAGTTAATAGGGATTCACGCTTTGTTCGGAGCCTTTTTGGCTGGGGCAATCATGCCGGAAAATAATAAATTCCGTACTATTTTTATCGAAAAAGTAGAAGACGTGTCTGTTGTAATCTTGCTCCCTTTATTCTTTGTTTTTACGGGTTTACGCACCCAAATAGGATTAATCGACGATCCTTATTTATGGAAAATTACAGGCTTGATTATTTTGGTGGCAGTAGTAGGTAAGTTTTTTGGTAGTGCGCTTGCGGCAAAATTCGTTGGGCACAGTTGGAAAGACAGCCTGTCGATTGGTACATTAATGAACACAAGGGGTTTAATGGAATTGGTGGTGCTGAATATTGGGTATGATTTAGGTGTTTTGTCCACTCAAATTTTCACCATGATGGTTATTATGGCACTGGCAACCACTTTTATGACCGGTCCGGCTTTGGATTTAATTAATTTTATTTTTAAAACGAAAAGCAACGTCGTACCAGAAGAAATCAGTAATAAAAGTAAATACAAAGTGCTGATCTCTTTTGCTACACCCGAAAAAGGAAAAACATTGTTGAAAGTGGCCAATAGTTTGGTTAAAAAGCAAAGTGGGAATAGCGTTGTCACCGCAATGCATTTATCCTTGAGTTCAGAGTTGCACTCCTTTGATGTGAAAGATTATGAACGAGAAATGTTTTTACCGGTTATTTCGGAATCAGAAAATCTAAATCAAAAAATAATTACCCTTTTCAAGGCATCAAATGACATTGATTCGGATATAACGGACACAGCAAATCATGGTGACTATGACTTGTTATTAGTAGGTTTAGGACAGTCTATTTTTGAAGGAACATTACTAGGGAAAGTGCTTGGTTTTACGACAAGAATCATCAATCCAGACCGTTTGATTGATAAATTTACTGGAAAAGAAGGCTTGTTTGAAAACTCTCCTTTTGATGAAAGAACAAGGCAAATTATTGCTAAAAGTAAAATGTCAGTTGGAATTCTCGTGGATAAAGAATTAGATGAAATCAATCAGGTTTTTATGCCTATTTTTAGTGATGAAGATGCTTTTTTGATTGAATTTGCTCAGAAATTGATTCACAATAATGGTTCCCAAATTACCGTTTTAGATGCCGTTGGGCACATTAGAAACAATCGAAAAATCCAAGAAGGGATTCGTTCCATAGAACAAATAGCGCCCAATCATATTATGATGATGCAGGAAAGAACGATTAAAAAAGAGTTTTTAGAACATCAGGATTTGATGATTATTAGTTTAGAAAGTTGGAAAAAACTACTGGATTCCCACAGTATCTGGCTTAATAATACACCGTCAGTATTGATTATTAAACCATAAAATATTTTAAATAAAAACAAATAGAGTCCTGCATTTTTATAAAACTTGCAGGACTTTGTTTTTAGTTTAAAGACCTAAATTAAGTACATAATTTATTTTTACAGCGATATTATCTTCAAATTTAGGAAGTTGATTGGATCCGTAACGGTAAAATCCACTCAGTCCCAAACCTTTAAAAATTTGGTTAAGTTCTATTCCTGATTCAAAAAAGCCGTTATTTAAAGTTTTGTAATCGACACCAACATGTTGTTCCGGTTTTTTCATATTTCCCCAAGCCATTCTGGATACAAGAACTAAGGAAGGTTTTATTTTTTTGAATATAGTAACGCGACTAAAGCTATGCTTGAATTGAAAAAAAGCAAATTCACTGGAGAAAAATTCATTAAAATACATAGTTTCAAAACTGTTTTTCCCTGCAAAAGTAATTCTTTGAATTATCGTTTCTTTATTTAAATTATTAGGGGATGTATTGTACAAATGGGTCAGTGGAATGTCACCAAAAGCATATCCCGCTTCAAAAAGCAAACTCGTTTTTTGACCGTTTAAATATTTTTTTTCATATTCGGTTTTGAAGTCAATTTTACTGAAGACAAAATCATTTTGCCAAATTTTAGGTAGTGATTGTGTATATTGAAAGGTGAATTTTGGGAAACGTTTTTCTACTTCAATTCTTCCTGTTGGTGTTTGCATATAATCACTAAAAGGATTCCATCGCAAGGATACCATTGCTGTTGTCATGGTGTAATTAGAATATAATTTCCCATTAAGATTATACAGATAGTTGAATTTGGGTTCCACAACAGAATGAGAAAGTTCCCATATACTTTCTGTTTTAGGGATGATTTTAGTTTCTATAAATGTTTTCCAACTCACATATTTGTAAAATGTACTAATGTTTATAGGCCTAGGATCATAGAGTTTAAAAATTCTTTTATCTATAGCGTAGGAAGTACTGGCAATTTCCCGAACATCATCAGTGTAAGAAACACCAATCCAAGAATTGGAGAATTTCCCCACCCGAGTTGCCGTTGCTAAGTTATACTTGAAATTACCATCTTTTGTTCCATAAGCAGAATAGCCTTCAATTCTATATTTTTTTGAAAAATCCTCGTTTGTAATACCGCCTATTCCCAATCGGAAGCCTTCGTAGTTATTATAGCTAAACAATTTTCGCAGGTCTAAATCAAATTTTCCTATAGGCAAATACCCATTGATGATTTTTCTGCCAAAACGGATGCGGCTTTCTATTCTTTTTTTTACAGAAATACTGTCAAGTGCTAAATAGGTGTTTTTACTTCGACTGTCTAAACTGTCTTTTCTGTAGCTGTTCCAAAAATTTTCGGGTTTGTTAATGGCATCGTCTTTAATCTCGATATAAATGGATGCTTTTTTAATTTCTATTGGCGTATTGTAATGAATATCAAAATTATTGCTTTGTGATAACAAGTAGGTGTAATCTGAAGCTTCTTTTTTTCTTCTTTTAAAATCTTTTTCTACATCACCGTCAAATTGAATGGTTCCGCCCAGAATTTTTAGATCGTCATCATTTTTGCCTTTTACTATTTTAAAAGTTTTATCAGATGGAAACCATAAATTCTCACTAGGAATGTATTTGAAATTATGCGTTCCGCTAATGTCAAGCACTCCTTTTATACGCATGATAGCTTTGGCGACAGCAAAATTATTTTGATCAATATACAATACTCCTTCTAGTCCCGATGCTTTCCTTTTCTTCTTGTTTTTAAAATAAATCATATAGGTATTCCTACCATCTATTGTCAAAGAGTCGAGTAGTTTATAGTTGTAATCCTTTAAAGCATCGTTAGCAATTGGGCTATTGTATTTGGTCTCAAAAAGTTCATAACTCGAATCATAAATAGAGAAAGACTGCAAATTAAAAGCAAGAATTTCATAAATAGGTTGTTTGAAACCAGCCATTTTAGTGCCTAAAATCGTTTCCTTTAATTTCGAATTATGGAATTGGTATTGCGACACTTTTTCGGTTTGAAACAAGTGTTGTTTCCGGATAATTTCTTTAAACTTATAATCAGAGGAATCAATTTTAGAGAACTGTTTTCCAATGGATTTTTGGATAAAAACAGAATCGATTCTTCCGTCAATGGAATCAGGATTAGCTGTTACAATTAATTTATTATAGGATTTAAACTCAAAACTGTTTAGTTTTTTTTGGGGATTATTGTTGTTTTTGTTTTCGATTACTTTCCTAATAATTGCCAAACCCGGATTCTCTTTTGGCACAAGAACTTCGTTCAGATTATTTGTTTTTTGGGAAAGAACTACAATATAATAGTTTTTGTTTTTCTGGATAGGAACAGTAGTTTTGATGAAACCAATATAAGAAACATCAAAAGTTGATATGGGAATTAGAGATAAAACACTAAATTTTCCGTCAACATCGGAGATGGTATTTATACTATTATCTGTAATAATGGTTGCAAAAGGGAGTGGTTTATTTGTTGAAGAATCTTTTACAATTCCATTTGCCTGAAATTGTGCCTGAAGCGAAATCGTAAATAAAAAGAACAACAAACAAAATTGCTTCATAAATACATTTTATTACAAAACGGGTACAATCTCATTTTGTTATGGCAAAAATAAGAATAAAAAAATCCGTCTCGTAATTTTGTCGGGACGGATTTTTAATATTGATTGATTTGAAACTTAAACTTTCATTATTTCAGCTTCTTTCAGCACTAGAAGTTCGTCTATTTTTCTGATGTAGCTATTGGTTAAGTTTTGAACTTCTTCTTCGGCACTTTTACAAATGTCTTCGGATGTTCCTTCTTTTTCTAGTTTTTTAATATCAGTATTAGCATCTTTTCTTGCATTTCGAATACCAACTTTAGCATCTTCAGCTTCTACTTTAGCTTGTTTAGCAAGATCACGTCTTCTTTCTTCAGTTAATGCAGGAACACTTATGATAATTACATCCCCGTTATTCATTGGGTTGAAACCAATGTTTGCTACCATAATTGCTTTTTCAATTACTTGTAACATGTTTTTTTCAAAAGGCTGTAAAGTAATCGTTCTGGCATCAGGAACACTAATTTTAGATACTTGTGAAAGCGGTGTTGCGGATCCATAATAATCTACAAAAACACTTCCTAGCATTGCTGGAGATGCTTTTCCTGCACGAATATTTAAAAATTCTTTTTCTAAATGCGCAATAGAACCTGTCATAGATTCTTTAGTACTATCTAATATAAATTCAATTTCTTCTGTCATAATTTAGATCTTTAGTTTTTTAGACTTTTGGACTTCTTAGATTTATTAAGCTTTTAGTTTTTTAGTTCCACTAATCATCTAGTCTATCTAACAATCTAAGTAGTCTAATAATCTAATTAGTCTATTATATATTTACTACTGTTCCTATGTTTTCTCCTTCACAAATTTTCAACAAGTTACCTACTTTATTCATGTCAAAAACTACTATTGGTAATTTGTTTTCCTGGCTTAATGTGAATGCTGTGGTATCCATTACATTTAATCCTTTTTTAAGAACATCATCAAATGAGATAAAATCAAATTTCACTGCAGATGCGTTTTTTTCAGGATCACAATCGTATACCCCATCAACACGAGTTCCTTTTAGAATTACATCGGCGTTGATTTCCACACCACGTAAAACGGCAGCAGTGTCCGTTGTAAAATAAGGATTTCCAGTTCCTGCACCAAAAATTACAATTCGGCCTTTTTCAAGATGGCGAACGGCTCTTCTTTTTATATAAGGTTCAGCAATAGCTTCAATTTTCAAAGCCGTTTGTAAACGAGTAAGCATTCCTTTATCTTCTAATGCCCCTTGCAAGGCCATTCCATTAATAACTGTGGCAAGCATTCCCATATAATCTCCTTGCACTCTGTCCATTCCTGCGCTCGCTCCGGCAACTCCTCTAAAAATATTTCCACCACCTATTACAATGGCTATTTCTACTCCTTTTTCATGAATTTGCTTGATTTCGTCAGCATATTCAGCTAATCTTTTTGGGTCAATTCCGTATTGCAAGTCGCCCATTAAAGCTTCGCCACTTAGTTTTAGAAGAATTCTTTTGTATTTCATTTTTGTGTTGCGTTGATTGGTGCAAATATAGACATATTCTGTTTTTTAAAAAAAGTGTTATTTAAAATTTATAAATTAAGTTTTCCATAGGATTTTTTTGCGGCTTCATAGCCAATGTTGAAGATGGCATCCATCTTAATCTTATTGGTTTCAAAAGTACTATAGAGGCACAAATCTTTTGGCTCAATAACCCAATCACAAACATTGAATTTATGCATATTTGAATTTGCCGAAAGGATATCAAAAGCGCGGGTAGTTACGGCTTTTATTGAATTTAAGTCTTTCGCTTCAATTTTTTGGATAGGGCTTACATAAACTCCAATTACAGTGTCACATTGTCCTTGTAAAATATCTGTGGGAAAATGATTTAATATGCCACCATCACTATATAATTTTCCTTTGATTTCGTAAGGTGACAAAATTCCGGGAAATGCAGATGAAGCGAGAATAGCATCAATAATGGTTGTTTCAGGACCAAATATTTTTAGCCTTCCTCTTACCATATCAGTCGCTGTAATATGAATTGGAATCTTGAGATCCTGTAGTAAGGCATCCTTGAAAATAGCATGAAAATAACTTTTGAAAGATTCAGAATCAATTATACCTGCTTTGGTGAAGGTAAAATGTTTCCAATGAAATAGGTAGATAGACTTAAAAAACTCCAGGATTTCGTCGGGTGTTTTTCCCCAGGCATACAAGGCACCAACAATTGAGCCTGCGCTTGTTCCTGCAATACGAGAAGGAAAGATATTTTTCTCTTCCAAGAATTTAATTGCACCAGCATGTGCGATACCTTTAGAGCCTCCGCCAGAAAGTACCAGTCCTATCGATTTTGTTTTTAAATCCATTCTAAATATTTGTTATAAAATTACTCTTTTTGTGTAACTGTAACTGATATAAGTCATATTTAAGACCCAATTTTATGGTAACTTTGTATGTATAAAGATTTTATCATGAAAACAATAGTAGCTAAAGCATTATTTCACAGTCATTCGTATTCAGAATATAGAAAATTAGTTTCTGATTTATTATTTGATGGGAAATCAACTGGAAATGAACAATCCGAAAATTTGACACAGTATAGTTCTTTGAATGAAACCCGTATGGATCGTTTGGATAAAACGATGAGAATTTCAGATGAAAATATTTTAAAAATAAAAAATTTAAAAAGAGAATACGTCTGGTTGGTTATTTCTGAGGGCTGGTGTGGAGATGCAGCGCAAATAATGCCTGTTTTCAATCAAATGACTATTGCTTCAGAGTATAAAATAGAAATGAAAGTTGTTTTGCGTGATGAAAATGAAGAGTTGATGGAGCTGTTTTTGACTAATAAAAAGAAAGCGATTCCCAAACTAATTATAATTGACAGAGAAACCGGAAGCGTGCTCGGCAGTTGGGGACCCAGACCAAAAGGAGCAACAGATTTGATAAATGATTATAAAAAGAAATTTGGAGTCATTGATGAAAAAGTCAAAACAGAATTACAATTATGGTATTTAAAAGATAAAGGTCTAAGTACACAACAGGAAATAATTGATGTGATGCAGAATCTTTAAATACAAAAAGACGCACGGTTATTAACTTCTTTGTGTTAATAATTAAGTGTGTTTTTTTGTTTTTGTTGTTGTTGTTTTTAAAATAAATCGTAACTTAGTGACTGCCAACCAGGTCTATTATTTGATTTACAATTTACTTTTTTTATTGGTGTTTAAATATTGTTTCAATTAAAAAAACATCGTTATGAAAAAGCTATTTGAAAGGTTTTATGATTATTTATCGTGCTTACTATTTGGGGGTAAAAACGTAACGCATTATTAAAACCGATGGCACAGCCAAGTAAACAAAAAAAGTATGGATTAAAACTACTTTAATTTTTAGAAAAAACACATCGCAAGTTCATTTTTTGAATTTGTCATGTGTTTTTGCTTTTTTGATTACAATTGAGGAGCTAGAGTTTGTTCAAATGCTTCAACATCCATTCCATTATTTACATTATAATCACCAATTTTTGTTCGGCGTAAAGCGGTTAAATGCGAACCTGAATTCATGACTTTTCCAAAATCAAAAGCCAGCGAACGAATGTAAGTTCCTTTGCTGCAAACTACTCTGAAATCGACTTCAGGAAGTGCGATTCTGGTAATTTCAAATTCGTGTATAGTTGTTTTTCTAGTAGCAATTTCTACTGTTTCTCCTGCTCTTGCATGCTCGTACAAGCGAACGCCATCTTTTTTTATAGCGGAATAAATAGGCGGTTTTTGGTCTATTTCACCTAAAAACTGTTTTACAGTTTCCTGAATTAAAGCCTCGTCAATATGTTCAGTTGGAAATGTCTGGTCAATTTCGGTTTCTAAATCATACGAAGGCGTTGTCGCTCCTATATAGAACGTTCCAGTATATTCTTTGGCTTGACCTTGAAGTTCGGTAATTCTTTTGGTAAATTTTCCGGTGCAGACTAGAAGCAATCCGGTTGCCAACGGATCCAAAGTTCCTGCATGGCCAATCTTAAATTTTTTTGGAAGACCCAGCTTGCTTATTAAAGCCCACTTTAATTTGTTCACTGCCTGAAAGGAAGTCCAATGTAAAGGCTTGTCAATGAGTATGATTTGTCCGTTTTGAAAGTCTTCGGCTGTCATTAAATAATAGTCAAGGGATGAATAAAAAAGTGGATTATCAATAATACAATCCCAGCTATAATTCTGTAATAACCAAATAGTTTAAATCCTTTTCGACTTAAAAAACCGATGAATGATTTTATGGCTAAAAGTGCGACAATAAAGGCCACCACATTACCAATGATAAGAAAGTTGATTTGATCGTGTGTCAATACATATCCGTCTTTATAATAATCATAACATTTTTTTGCAGTTGCGCCTAACATGGTGGGAACGGCAAGAAAAAACGAGAATTCGGCTGCGGTAGTTCGAGATAATTTTTGGGACATTCCGCCTACAATACTGGCGCCACTTCGGGAAACACCGGGAACCATGGCAAGACATTGGAACAAACCAATTTTGAATGCTTGCAGATAGGTGATTTCTTTACTGACCGGAGAACCAACTTCTGGGACTGCAAACCAATCATCTACTTTTAATAAAATGATTCCGCCTATCAAAAGAGAAACGGCAACAGTAACCGGGCTTTCTAACAAAGCATCTATTTTTTTGCTGAAAAGCAATCCAAAAACTACTGCTGGAATAAATGCAACAAGCAGTTTGAAATAAAAATCAAAGGATTGAAAGAATCGTTTAAAGTATAAAACTACAACTGAAAGAATAGCTCCCAATTGAATGACAATCGTAAATAGTTTTGTAAAATCATCCTGTGCAATTCCAAAAAAAGAAGATGCGATAATCATATGTCCAGTTGAAGAAACAGGTAGAAATTCAGTAATTCCTTCAATTATGGCAAGAATAATAGCTTGTAGTGTATTCATTTATGCTTTTTTTGGATTTTTAAGAATGGCATAAACGGTAATCCCAAAACCGATTAAAACAGTTGTTGGAGCCAAACGAATTCTTCTGAAATCAAATATTGCTTCACTAAATACTTTTGGATCATTACTTCCGCCACCTGACATTAGAATAAATCCCAAAGTAATTACTCCAATTCCAATCAATAGGATTTTATAGTTTATTTTGTCAAAAAGAAATTCTTGTTTTTGTTCTTCGTTTTTCATTTATGCTGAATTTATTTCAGCATCTAAAAATGCTGAATTATAAGGCTGTTTTTTTAAATCTGCAATCTAAAATTAATAAAGATCGTCTGTTCTTAAGTTCAAAAAGCGTTGTGTTGCGAAATAAGTACTCAACCAAGTGATCAAAATACCAATACCCAAAACACCTAATAAAACTAAGCCAACCAGTAATTTGTCGTCAAGAATACCAAGGTCAGGAAAATTAGTTTGAACGTAAATCAAAACACCAATCAACGCTAAAATCGCTAAACCTGCACCAATCATTCCCAGTTTTATGCTTCGCATCACAAATGGTTTTCTGATAAAGGCTTTCGTAGCACCAACCATTTGCATGGTTTTGATGATAAATCGATTCGAATGTATGGATAAACGTAAAGAGCTGTTGATTAATAAAACGGCGATAACGGTAAAAAATCCGCTGATTATTAAAATCCACATACTGACCTTTTTGATATTGTCATTTACCAGATTCACTAATTGTTTGTCATAAACAATATCCGAAATCATGGCATTTTTGCGTAAGCGAGTTTCGATTTTTGCAATACTGTCCTTGATTACATAATCTGCTTTTAAGTGAATATCGTAGGAGTTTTGCAAAGGATTTTCACCAAGAAATTCCATAAAATCCTCACCTATAATATCAGTATGTTGCTTTGCTGCAGCTTCTTTAGTGACATAAACGTATGATTTTGCAAAAGGAGCTTTTTTTAATTCGGTTCCAAAAGCTTTCAGAATACTGTCATTAGCATCGTTTTTGAAAAACACCGTCATGGCAATTTTTTCCTTGAAATCATCGGCCAGTTTTTTAGAATTTATAATGAAAAATCCTAACATTCCTAATAGGAATAACACTAAGAATACACTTAGTACAACCGAAAAATAAGAGGAAATTAATCTGCGTTTTTGAAATTTATCAAAGGAAGAACTCATAGTTTACTTAAATTATGGGGTAAAAATAATAAAGAATTTCTTTATTTAAAGTTAATAACGCTCAAAGTTTTAACTTTCGTACAATAAACGTAAATTTCAAAAGCAAACCAATCTTTTAAATACTCTTTTTTTAGATTTTACCAATATTCCAAGTCAATGATAAATAATACAATGCTCCAATTGAAGGTCCACCCAATATAGAGTAATACGTTTTGTTGAGAAAATTAGTCCCTCCCAGTTTAACAGTTGCACCTGGTTTTTTAAAATTATAATTGACCTGTGCATCCATGGACCAATAGGCGGGTACTTCACCACTAACAAGGAAAGAAACATAATCATATTTATTTTGATAGCGATACGTAATACTTGCACCAAGGGTTTTCCATAAATTTTCTGTTATTACTGTTCCATTCACAATGAATTTAGGCGTGTTAAAACCATCTTCCAGTCCATCTTTATCATCTGTTCGGTCTAATTTTGTGTAGGTTACATTCCCTAAAAATGAAAACACATTGTTATATTTGTATTTCAATCCTAAACTGCCTCCGTAATTGTAGATTTTACTTTTAGAATTGGTCCACAAACGATAGCGACTTTGCGAAGCTTTAGAATATAGCGAAGTTGGTATAAGTGCTGCATCTGCTGTGTTAGGAATACTTGCTTCAACTTGAGCGATAAAATTCTCATAGGAGTTGTAATAAAAATCGGCGTCAATAAACAAGTTCTTTTTTAGGGCAGCTCCTCTAAATCCAAATTCAAAAGAACGAACAAATTCAGGTTGTAAATAAGTATATGGGTTTTTCTGGATAATGCCCTTGTTTTTATCAATGGCTTGTGCCTGTGTTAGACCTAGTGTATTGATGTCGCTAGTTACCTGTGCTTGGAATTTATCGATAGATGCTTTTGTGTACGAATTTTCGAAAATCCCGTCAGACATGATGCGTAATCCACCCACGCGTTTTACACCACCACTGTTAACGTTAGAAAATCCTTCGAAAATACTCGGGAATCTATAACCGCTTTGGTAAGAAGCTCTAAAGTTGATTTCCTCTTTTGGAGAAAACACAGCGGTAAATCGAGGGGTGAATTTCAGATCGAAATAGTCTACTTTGTCTGCGCGAACGGTTGCACTCAGGCGTAATTTTTTGTCAAATAAATCGGTGCTTAACTGGGTAAATCCCCCTGTTTTTCCATAGGTCAGGTTTTTGCCGTCATCAACAGGATTTATAAAGTAATTTCCATCGGGAACAATGATGTACGTTCTATAATCGAAACCACTTAAGAGTTGTGTATCGATTTTTTTAAAAAAGTCAGCAAAAGCTTTATCCCAATTAAACAAGCCTTCCGCATGCACTAAAGAAGATTTTACGTGCAAAGCGGCACCAAAATCCCAATTGTTGATGTTGGTTAACTCGTCTTTCTTATTGTTAAAGGCATCGGTTCCGGGAATAAATCTTCCTTGGTCAGAGGCTGTTCTAGCCATTCTTTGGGAGTCTGCAACGGTAGCCCCAGTGGTTATTGCATTTTTGTAAGCAGTTGTATAATCCGAAAACCATTGGTCGTCCGATTTGAAAGCCCGATCCATGTTTTCTGCCAGAGAGCGCATATTATATGATTTTCCAGTGTTTTCTTGGGTTAAATAGGTTCGTATCTGGAAAATATCGGTATGGTAATCAATGCTATATTGATGTAAGGTATAATCTTCTAATCTAAAACGATTCGAACGTTGGTAGACCGTATTGATTAAAGCTCCTTTATAAGTTAGGACCAATTCCTGTCCCTTTTTTGGACGGAAATAGAAGCCAACATCACCTTTGTAGTTTTGGATATTGTAATCTGCAATGTCGGTTTCTCTATAACCCGTTCTGGAAACTACATATTTTTTACCGTTCAGGGTTACCGTTCTTCGGTTTGCTGATTCGTTTCCATAACCATTTACTTCATCAAAAGCGGGATTATCAGCACCATATAAATTGGTTGAAGAATTTATATTTGGAGCCAAATCGGTTCTGTTGTCTGCAACCCAATCCGTTCCTCCGGTTGTGGAACCGTTTATTTTGAAAGCTATTTTGGAATTTATTGCTTTTGCATAATGGAAATTGGTCTGGTTATAAAGCTTTGGAGAGAAGCGGTCTGCATGTCCAACATGATTGACTCCGGTTAATTGCTGAATACTCAATCCTTCATATTCAAATGGATTTTTGGTTTGGATATTTGCCAGTCCATTGATGGCATTCATTCCATATAGTGCAGAAGCCGCTCCGGGAATTATTTCAATTTTATCGATGTCAAGGTCGTTTGCTCCAAGGTCGTTTGCTCCAAGTGCCCCTAAATGTGGCGCTTGGTTGTCTATACCGTCTACTAATTGGGCAAACCGTACATTGGTTGTGTTGGCAAATCCTCTCGTGTTTATGACTTTAAAACCTAAACTTGGTGTGATAATTTGAACTCCTTTTAAGTTTTCGAGCGCATCAAAATTGGATGGAGAGCCCATGTTTTTTGTATCAGCCGATTTTAATTGTTCAATACTTATAGGAGATCGTATAAACGTTTCTTGAATACGGGAAGCGGTAACGACTACTTCCTTTAGTATTTCTTTTTTGAGACTGTCTTGACTTGTTTTTGAATTTTCTTTTTGAGACTGGGCAAAGCTTTTTAAACTTAGTAGTACTAGGGTCAGATATAATTTTGGGCTCATAATAGTTTTGATTTTTCAGTATGTTTTAAAAAGAATACTGCTATTCAAATTTTTTAAAATTTCAAATTCAACGTTTCTTTTCGGGCAAAATCTTGAATTTTTTTTTCTAATTCATAAAAAGTTCGAATGGTTCTTTCTCCGGCTTCCGTCAATCTGGCGCCACCACCACCTTTGCCGCCAAGTAGTTTTTCTACCAGTGGTTTTTCGGCACGTTTGTTCATTTCTTCAACCAATTGCCAAGCTTGTCGGTAGGCCATTTTCATTTCTTTGGCTGCATTAGTGATTGAACCCGTTTTTGCGATATTCTCCAGCAACCATATCTTTCCAATGCCTAAAAAAGGGCCGTCAGCTTCTTCAATCCAAATTCTGACCGCTATAGTGTATTTTTTATTTTCTTCCATCAGTATGTTTTAAAAGATATAGTGAAAAGCAACTAACTACTTATAAATAAAATTATGTAGGATTTGATAAATTCAAAGTACGTATATATTATTTTACAAAAATAAGTATTTTTACTTAGTTTTGATTAATTAATTATTTATTTTTTTCTTTGTCAAAGAAATAGCTTTGGTACAATGTACAATAACCTTAAATTTGGCACCTAAAATAGCCATCCTGAAAAGTCTTTGTCACTTTACAACTTTTATAAAATGACCTGAGTATGCGACAGCGTGACTTCATTAAAAAAAACAATACATAAAGAGGAATGACTTGAGTGCGCGACAGCATGACTCCATTTAAAAAACAATAAAAAAGAGGAATGACTTGAGTGCGCGACAGCATGACTCCATTTAAAAAACAATAAAAAAGAGGAATGAAATACAATCCGAACGAAATAGAGGCCAAATGGCAGAAATATTGGTTAGATAACGCAACGTTTAAAGCTGAAAATAACGCAACAAAACCTAAATATTACGTACTTGATATGTTTCCTTATCCATCTGGAGCGGGATTGCACGTTGGGCATCCGCTGGGATATATTGCCTCTGATGTGTATTCAAGATACAAAAGACACCAAGGTTTTAATGTATTGCACCCTATGGGTTATGACAGTTTTGGATTGCCTGCAGAGCAATATGCCATTCAAACGGGGCAACGTCCGGAAGATACGACTTCGGTAAATATTGACGGAGGAACGGATAAAGAAGGAAATAAAATTGCGGGTTACAGAAAGCAATTGGATAAAATTGGGTTCTCCTTCGATTGGAGCAGGGAAGTGCGTACTTCAAATCCGGATTATTACAAACATACCCAATGGATTTTTATCCAATTATTCAATTCTTGGTACAATAAAAACAGCGATAAAGCAGAAGATATTTCAACTTTAGTTTCCATTTTTTCAACGGAAGGAAATACGAATGTCAATGCAGTTTGTGATGATACTATTGAAGCTTTTTCAGCAAATGAATGGAATGCTTTCGCAAAAGAACAGCAGGAGCGAATTTTGCTGCAATACAGATTGACTTATTTAGCCGAGACTGAGGTTAACTGGTGTCCGGGATTAGGAACAGTTTTAGCGAATGACGAAATCGTAAATGGCGTTTCTGAACGAGGTGGTTTTACTGTGGTTCGTAAGAAAATGACACAGTGGAGCATGCGAATTTCGGCTTATGCGGAACGTTTGTTACAAGGGCTGAACGATATTGACTGGAGCGAAAGTATCAAAGAAAGTCAAAGAAACTGGATTGGGAAATCCGTTGGAGCGACAGTTTCTTTTAAAGTCAAAAGTCAAAATTCTACCGTCGAAAGGGAGCAACAATATATAGATGTTTTTACAACGCGTCCTGATACAATTTTTGGAGTTACGTTCATGACATTGGCGCCAGAACATGAATTGGTAGCGCAAATCACTACTCCGGAACAAAAAGCGGAAGTAGAAGCCTATATAGAAAAAACGTCAAAACGTTCCGAAAGAGAACGTATGGCCGATGTAAAAACCATTTCGGGAGTATTTACGGGAGCGTATGCAGAACATCCGTTTACGAAAGAACCAATTCCAGTTTGGATTGGGGATTATGTTTTGGCGGGTTACGGAACAGGTGCCGTTATGGCGGTTCCTTGTGGCGACGAAAGAGATTATGCTTTTGCGAATTTTTTCAAAGGTCAAAATGGAATGCCCGAAATCAAAAACATTTTTGATAAAGATATTTCTGAAGCTGCTTTTGGAGCCAAAGAAGGTTTTCAATTAGTAGATTCTGATTTCCTAAATGGATTAGATTATAAAAAAGGAACTCAAAAAGTAATTGAGGAACTGGAAAAATTAAACCAAGGAAAAGGAAAAACGAATTACCGTTTGCGTGATGCCGTTTTCTCTCGCCAGCGGTATTGGGGAGAACCGTTTCCGGTATATTATGTAAATGGTTTGCCGCAAATGATTGATGCGCAACATTTGCCAATCATCTTGCCGGAAGTAGAGAAATACCTGCCAACCGAAGATGGTTTACCGCCTTTAGGTAATGCTTTGGTTTGGGCTTGGAATACAGAAACGAATGAAGTAGTTAATACGGATTTAGTCGACAATAAAACAATTCATCCTCTTGAATTGAACACGATGCCAGGTTGGGCGGGAAGTTCTTGGTACTGGATGCGTTATATGGATGCACATAACAAGAATGAATTTGCCAGTAAAGACGCCTTGGCATATTGGGAAAGCGTCGATTTATACATTGGCGGAAGCGAACACGCAACCGGACATTTATTATATTCCCGTTTTTGGAACAAATTCCTAAAAGACAAAGGTTTTGCACCAACCGAAGAACCGTTCAAAAAACTGATTAATCAGGGAATGATTTTGGGAAATATTGGTTATTATCCTTATATCGATGTTAATGTTAAAATTGACGTTAAGGATAATCCCTTTATTTCAGAAAAATACGGTAATGTATTTGGTTATGAAATTTTTGTGAAGGTGTTTTTTGATTTAATTGAAGAACCTAATAGTTCATTTTCAAATATTGAAAATAATTTAACTTCTATTATAGAACAAAAGATAAATGCTAAAAAGTGTTTGATTTTTTCTCCCGTTTTGAAAAAGATGAAGTCAGAATATTCATTTATTGATTGTAAAGGTGATTTTGAAACTTTAGATGTAATAGATGATGAGTTCTTCGAATTTCAAATTTCAAATATTAATTATAATTATGAGTACAAGAGAATTCCTATAAAAGGAGTTGATTCACAAACTAATAAGATTGATGTAAATTTGATATCTTTAGATAGTACTTTTAGATACTCAATTGATATTTCTGAAAACGAAATTTTTGCTAAAACAGAAATAGGTAAAATGTCAAAAAGTTGGTTTAATGCTGTAACGCCAGATGATATTTGTACTGAATACGGAGCGGATACGTTGCGTTTGTATGAAATGTTCTTAGGACCATTGGAACAAGCGAAACCTTGGAACACGGCAGGAATTTCAGGCGTTTTTGGTTTCTTGAAAAAACTGTGTCGTTTGTATTTTGATGAAAATGGTTTGATTGTTACCAATGACGAACCAACTAAAGACAACTTAAAATCATTGCACAAAACTATCAAAAAAGTGGCGGAAGATATTGAGAGTTTCTCTTTTAATACATCGGTTTCACAATTTATGATTTGTGTGAATGAATTGTCAACCCAAAACTGTCATTCTCGTGCGATTCTGGAGCCATTAGCGATTGTGATTTCGCCGTATGCACCACACATCGCCGAGGAATTATGGTCGTTGTTAGGAAATACGGGTTCGATTGCAACGGTTGCTTTTCCAGTGTTCGAACCAGCACATTTGGTGGAAAGTAATAAAGAATATCCAGTTTCTTTCAACGGAAAAATGCGTTTCACGATGGTTTTACCTTTGGATTTAACCAAGGAACAAATCGAGGAAATCGTAATGAAAGACGAAAGAACCATCAAACAATTGGACGGTAAAATACCAAATAAGGTGATTATTGTTCCGGGGAAAATTATTAATTTGGTGGGATAAAAATAGAATTTACAATTATTCTGAAATCCAAATTCTATATTAGAATTTGGATTTTTTTATTCCCATTCATGAAATCCGCGCAAATTCGTTTCATCTGCGTTCCATTTCAGGATGCCAAATTGACATTGTAAAAAATTGGTTCAGATTTTGATGATTCTTTTATAAGTTTAAACGATACAATTAAAAAACAAAAATATGGGAATGGGTTATTTGATTCTTGCCGGAGCAATTATGCTTTTCAGCTGGTTAGTTAGTTCAAGACTAAAAAGCAAATTTGAACATTATTCTAAATTACAATTACAAAACGGAATGTCCGGTGCTGAAATTGCCGAGAAAATGCTTGCTGATAATGGAATTCGGGATGTGCGGGTAATCTCGGTTGCGGGACAATTAACGGATCATTATAATCCTTTGGATAAAACAGTAAATTTAAGCGAGGCGGTTTATAACCAACGAAATGCTGCTGCGGCCGCTGTTGCTGCTCACGAATGTGGTCATGCAGTACAACATGCTGTAGGATATCGATGGTTGACTATGCGCTCGCAATTAGTTCCAATCGTAAATGTCGCTTCAACGTACATGCAGTGGATTTTACTGGCTGGTATTTTGATGATGAGAACTTTTCCTCAATTGTTATTGGTAGGAATCGTAATTTTTGCGGCAACAACTTTGTTCTCTATTATTACTTTACCGGTAGAATATGATGCGAGTAATCGTGCCTTGGCTTGGTTGGAAAATAAAAGAATGCTGACGCCGCAAGAACAGGCTGGAGCAAAAGATTCACTAAAATGGGCTGCCAGAACGTATGTGGTTGCTGCTTTGGGGTCTATTGCAACGCTGTTGTATTATGTTTCGATATACATGGGCGGAAGACGAAATTAGATTGTTAGATCTTTAGAGAATTATAGAAGAAACTGTCTTGTTATCTTAACGAGACGGTTTCTTTGTTTTATAAATCTAAAAGTCTTTTTAGAGTTGAATCTGTCGATCAATTTGTTGGTCTAATGATATGAAGGTTTCTGTTCTGGAAACGCCTTCGATAGCCTGAATTTTTGTGTTGAGCAAATGCATTAAATGCTCATTATCGCGACAAATAATCTTGATTAATATCGACCAGTTTCCAGTGGTATAATGACATTCCAGCACTTCGGGAATTTTTTTCAAATCTCTCACGGCTTCTGGGTTTCGAGCTGCTTTGTCTAAGTAAATTCCAACAAAGGCCATTGTATTATAACCCAAAATCTTATGATTTACCGTAAACTTGGACCCAGAAATCACGCCGGATTGTTCCAGTTTTCGCAATCTCTGGTGAATGGCGGCTCCTGAAATCCCTATTTTGTTCGCGATTTGAAGAATTGGTTTTCGGGCATCTTCCATCAGGTCACGTAATATTTCTTTATCGATACCGTCTATTTCTACTATAAGGGAGTTGATTTTCATACGAAGTTAATATTTATTTTTTATAGGAATATGGTATCGCCATTCTCCATTATTGTTTGTGATTTTGAATCATGGCGATTTCATGAGTTATTATTTTAAACTAAACCATTAGATATGGTTTGAATTGAAAATCAAATTTAAGATAAAAACGACTAATGTTAATGAAGAATATGAGATTACTGTTTTTTAATGCTCAGATGAACTTCTATTTCTTATATGTTGATAAAGACAAACCATATAAGAAATAATAGAATTGTTCAATTTTGTTGCATAAAAAAAGCCATTCGAATTGCGAATGGCTTTTTATTGTATCTAAATGTCCCGTCCTGAAATAGCGATACACAAAAAAGATCGTTATGGAAGAAAACATAAATTATGTAAAACGCACCCAACGCGATTACAGTATGTCTTTAAAGCTTCAAATTGTTAGA
>NZ_JBLNKT010000020.1:0-69832 GCF_048158525.1 Flavobacterium algoris | reverse complement strand
AATAAACAAACTTTTAGAACAATTATTAAGGCAATATTTTCAATTTTTAATAAATTTCTGCTAAATCAGGTATTCCTTAAAACAAGTAGAGGCTATCTTTTCAGACAACCTCTTTTTTATTTTATGCTTGAAAATATTATTTCAAAGTAAAACTTGTTTTAGAAACTAATTCACCTTTATCAAAAACATTTACAAAATAATTTCCTTTTTCGAAATTTTTCCCTTTTAAATCTTGTGAAACATTAACCGTTTTATTTTCATATTTAACGTTAGTTGCAAAACTGTATGTTAAAGTATTATCTCCAAAAATCTCTGTTTTTTTATCTCCTACAACATTGTTTTTACTATCAATTACTTGAACGTAATACATTTTATCACCTGATTGAGCAATTTGATTTTCAGCAATTGTAAAACTAACTTTAAGAGCATCTGCTCTACTTGCTTTATCAGTTTCTATTTGTTTACCAGAGCTTCTTAATTTGAATGCAGAACCTTTTGTGTTTAAAACAGTCAATTTTGACCCTTTTTCAACAGCTTTTGCTAATTCTTCGTTTTGTCCTGTTAATGCTTCAACATTTTTCTTAGTTTCCCCTAATACTACTACTGTACTATCGCGTTGCGTAGTTAAAGTAGTATTTTGTTTTTTCAAACCTTCATTCTCAGCCATTAAAACTTTCATATTACCTTGCAAAGCAATGAATTGTGTTTTATATTTTGACATAGAAGCTACATCACCTTTAGATTTACTTAAATCAGACATTAAGTTAACGACTTTATCTCTTTCTTGAATTAACTCATCAGACATTGATGTATTTTCCGCAATTGCAGCATCATAAGTAGATTTTAATTCTTGTAAATCTTTCATAACCGATTCTTTTTCGGTCATTGTAGTTTTCAATTCTGTTTTTACGATTTCAGTATCAGAAGTCATTTTAAAAATATACACTAAACTTCCTACTAGTAAAACGGCTAAAACTGCTATAACTGCTTTTAGACCTGAACTGCTTTTTTGATTTTCCATATTTAATTTAATTTAACTTTTTACAAATTTAACAATATATAACCACGTTATAACGTAAGTTAACACAATTATATTATTTTTGGGAAAAATATTTTTTTTAATGGAAAAAATTATCCCGTTTACAATCAATGATCTTGCAAAAATTACCAATCACAGAAGTGGTGAAATAAAATTTGGAGAGAAAATGATAACTGTTCCAAAAGGAACAGATCCTATTGCATTTCTAAAAACTTGTGAAGCTAAATATGTACTCTTTGGAATACCCGAAGATATTGGCATAAGAGCAAATTTTGGAAGACCTGGCGCCGCATCGGCTTGGGATAGCGCAATAAAAAGTATTGCGAATATTCAGCATAATCGTTTTTGTAAAGGAAGCCAACTAATCGTTATAGGACAATTAAACGTTAGTGAGGAAATGAAAGATGTGGAACATTTAGATTTTAATGATATTGATGATCGCTCTAAATTAAGTCAATTAGTAGAAAAAATCGATAAAGATGTTTCACATATAATTTTCAATATAGTAAAATTAGGAAAAATACCTATAGTCATTGGTGGTGGACATAATAATGCCTATGGAAATATAAAAGGATCTGCTTTAGCAAAAGGCAAACCAATAAATGCAATAAATTTTGATGCCCATTCTGATTTTAGAATTTTAGAAGGTCGGCACAGTGGTAACGGTTTTTCATATGCTTACGAAGAAGGTTTTCTTAAAAAATATTTCATTTTTGGCTTGCACGAAAATTATACTTCTAAAAGTGTTTTGGATATCATAAAAAAAATAGAAGACCGCGTACGCTTCAATACGTATGATAGTGTAAATATTCGAAAAGAAAAAGAGTTTAATCAAGAAATGGCTCAAGCGTTAGAATTTATAAATGATGATTTTTATGGTGTTGAAATAGATTTGGATGCAATTCCAAATATTGCATGCAGCGCTATGACTTTAAGCGGTTTTTCAGTAGAGCAACTTCGTCAATTTGTTTCGTTTTTTGCAAAAAATAAAAATGCTACTTATTTACATATTTGCGAAGGTGCTCCTGATTTAGGAGAAGAAAAAAACAATCACCTAATAGGTAAACTCATAGGGTATCTTGTAACTGATTTTATAAAAGCACATCAACAAATTCTTTAACTGTTTAATCGATAAATCGGTTAAACGAATAACCGATTAACCTAATCGATAAATAACACTACCTTTGCAGCACTATCAATGTACTTAATACAAGATATTTAATATCAAAAATATGTTATTCGAAGATTTATCACTTTCAAAAAGTATACAAAAAGCCGTATTTGAACAAGGCTACACAAACCCAACTCCGATTCAAGAACAATCAATTCCACTAGTATTAGCTGGACGCGATTTAATAGGTTGTGCACAAACGGGAACAGGAAAAACTGCGGCATTTGCTATTCCAATTATACATCAATTGCACCGAATTGTAGGTTCTTCAAAAAAAGCCAAACAAATTCGTGCTTTGGTAGTTACTCCAACGAGAGAATTAGCGGTTCAAATTGGGCAAAGCTTTGATTTATATGGTAAGTATACCAACTTAACGCAACTGACTATTTTTGGTGGAGTTTCACAAAATCCGCAAGTTGAAACACTAAAAAATGGTGTCGATATTTTGATAGCAACACCAGGAAGATTACTTGATTTACACAAACAAGGTTTTATCGATTTAGATCATTTACATACTTTAGTACTTGATGAAGCAGATCAAATGCTTGATATGGGATTTGTAAATGATGTAAAGAAAATTGTAAAACTTACGCCAAAAAACAGACAAACATTATTTTTCTCTGCGACAATGCCAATTGCCATTAGAGAATTAGCCGAAATGTTTTTGACAGATCCTGCAACTGTAACCGTTTCTCCGGTATCCTCTACTGCAGAAAATGTTGAACAAAGAGTTTATTTTGTTGAAAAAACAGAAAAAAGAAATTTATTATATCATTTGATTAAAAATGAAAATCTATCTGATGTATTGGTTTTTTCCAGAACTAAACATGGTGCCGACAATGTTGTTAAAGCACTACGAAAAAACAACATAGCAGCTGAAGCTATTCATGGTGACAAATCACAAAATGCAAGACAACGCGTTTTGGATGCTTTCAAAAACAAAGAAGTGGGCGTTTTAGTAGCCACTGATATAGCTGCAAGAGGAATTGATATTGACCAATTACCATTTGTAATCAATTTTGATTTACCAAATATTCCAGAAACTTACGTCCACAGAATTGGTAGAACGGGCCGTGCCGGAAATGGAGGTATTGCCATTTCTTTTTGTAGTAAAGATGAACATGCGTATTGGAAAGACATACAAAAACTAATAAAAGTAGATGTAAAAACCGTAAATGACCATCCTTATCCTTGGCATTCAGGAAGCCCGGAAACAGCTCCTGCTTCTGCACAAAAAAACTCAAATCGTAGCGGTGGGGCACATAAATCAAGAAAATCAGAAGTTTCAAAACAAAACAAAAAACGCTGGTATTAATACTTTCTTCACACTAAATTTCACACTGTAAGAAATGCCTTTTTAACTTTAGTTAAAAAGGCATTTTATCGTTAATATGTTTATATTCAACGTTTTGTAAGTTAAAATATATTTTTAAAGTAAAAAATTTTATTAAATTTGAACTAACTTATTTTAAACAACTTAAAAATACAAAAACATGGAAACTCTAGTTAAAAGAAATAGTTCATTACCAACATTGAATACTTTTTTTGATGATTTTTTTACAAAGGATGTATTTGATTGGAGTGATAAAAATTTTGCTACAATAGGTAGTAATTTACCTTCTATAAATTTAAAAGAAACAGATGATAAATTAGAAGTTGATTTGGCTGCTCCTGGCATGAAAAAAGAAGATTTTAAAGTTGAAATTGATAATAATATACTCATGATTTCTTCTGAAAAAGAAGAATCCAAAGAAGAATCTAGAAAAAAAGACAATTACCTCCGAAAAGAGTTTAGTTATCAATCTTTCTACAGATCTTTCTATTTACCGGAATATATAGATGAAAGCAAAGTAGAAGCAAGTTATAAAGACGGAATTTTGCATATTGCCATTGCTAAAAAAGAAAATGGTAAGAAAAAAATACATAAAACTATTGCCATAAAATAAAAAATTGTCCAATCTGTTTTTTTTTATTAAACAATAATTTAAAATCGTTAAGCCATTTCCTTAAAATAGTTTAACGATTTTAATTTTGAATTATTACTTACCTCCCTAATCAACTTTTATTGGAAGACAATTATAAATAACATCAAAAAGTGATAAATATGAAGACGTCAAAATATTTTTTTAAAAAAAATCAATCTTTAATAGATTCCAAAAACAAAGAAAATAAAGAAAATAAAGAGTATCAGTCAACTCATCCAAAACTTGAAATTGCAATCACTCTTGATGCTTTGGGGAATAAAAAAACACTACACCCATTATTAATGATAATGTATTCTAAAGAAAACGAAGTGCTATTTATTTAATAAATACTATCAATATTAAAAGTAAAAACTACTTTTAAACTGCTATTTTAGTTTTCGAAATTAAAACATTGATAACTTTAAATAGCTTGACCGAATCAAAAGGTTTTACTATAATATCATTTATTCCTGCCGAAATTGCTTCCTCAGTAATCTCTTCTTTATCGAATGCCGTTAATGCAACTATAGGGATTTTTATCCCTTTATGACGAATTCTTCTTGACGTTTCAAAACCATTAATTAAAGGCATGTTAATATCCATTAAAACAATATCAAAGTTCTCTACTTCTAATATTTTAATAGCCTGAAATCCATCATCTACTAGAGTACAGGTATAATTATTATTTTTGAGGATTTTTTCAGTAACAATTTGATTGATCTTATTATCTTCAACGACCAATACTTTTAATAGCTTATATGTAGATAAATCTACTGGAATATTATTTATTATTTCATTAGTCTTTTCAGGATCATATTCAAATGCAATTGTAAAAGTAAATTCTGTTCCTACTCCAATTGTACTTTCAAGTGAAATATCACTATCAAACAACCCCAATAGACGTTTCACAATCGATAAGCCAAGACCTGTTCCTTGATAATCTACTTCTTTTCTTCCAACCTGCACAAATTTCTCAAAAATCTTTTCTTGATCTTCAACTGCTATTCCTACACCTGTATCTTTTATCTTAAACTCAATAAAATGCATTTTATCAGTAACTTTAGATAAATTCACATCAATGAATACTTCTCCATTCTTTGTAAACTTTAGTGCATTACTAACTAGATTTATAATTATTTGGGAAAGTCTTAATTTATCTCCAATTAAATATTCTGGAATTGCTGGGTCAATATTGACAAATATGAAATTATTATTATTCTTTGCAATAAAAGACAAAGAGTTCTTTATCATATTTATTTCATCAGAAATATTGAAAGTCAAATTTTCAAGAACAATTCTATTCTCTTCAATTTTATTAATTTGTAATACATCATTTACCAGTGATAATAAATATCTGGCTGAGAACTTAAGCGAACTTAAATGAGGACTGTTTGCAAGTTCTTTATGTTCATCTAATAGCATGTTAGTGATTCCAACAACTCCATATAGAGGAGTCCTTAGTTCATGGCTAATAGTAGAAACAAATTGTGATTTTAGTATAGATGCTTCCTCCGCTTTTTCTTTTGCAAGAAAAAGTTTTTCATTTGCAAGAGATAAGTCTTTATTCGTTTTTTTCTTAAAAATATTGTTTTTATATAGCGTATAAACAAGAAGTAGTAAGACAAATAATACAATCACAAATAACAAAACGATTACTTGTGATTTTTTTAAACTTTGATATTGCAAATCTTTTTCAGTTTCAATTTTATCTATCTCACGTTTATATTCGTCAAGTTCTAGATTAATACCAGCCATATTGGCTTTTTTAATCATTTCTTTATTATTGAGTTCTTCTGTGATTTTATCATAAAGCACCAGATTTTCATATGCCTTTTTATAATCTCCGTTTTTTAATAAATATTTAGAATACTCTTGATGTGTATATGACAAATCCGATTTTTCTTTTCCTTCGTTTCCTAATTTTATGCCGTTTAAAAAAGAGGCTGTTGCTTTTTCACGCTCCTCTTTAAAACCATAATACATTCCATTAAGCATATTTAAGGCAACTACTGTAGTCTCATCACCATATTTCTTTTGAAATTTATTGATAAATTCTAAATAAGGAAAACCTTCATCAAATTGACCATTATCAAAAAAAGCCCAAGTGATATTCAATTTTGTTAAATAAATTTCTGTTGGGTCAGCAATTTTTTCACCAAACTTTAATGCATTTTTATAGTAATTTATCCCTTCTTTATATTGCTTTTTTTGAAAACAATATATGTTTCCTAAATTATTATTTATCCAATCTTTAATGGTATCATTATTAGTTCTATTGGCATAAATTAATCCTTTTTTATAAAAAGAGATAGCTTTATCATACTCCGATAAATTATCATAATTTCTACCAATTATATTATAGGATATGGCTATAAGATTATCATTTTTAGCGTCAATCGCATAATGCAATGCAAGCCTTGAAGCTATTAAAGATTTTTCATAATTTAATTCATGAATATATTTGGAGGCTTGCTCTGTTAACTTTACAATTTGCTTTTTTGAAGGAGTTGGAGTTAAAGAATAACAATTAATATTAAAAATGTTAAGTGCTAATATTAATAAACCGATTCTGATTTGGGACATATCTTGCTATTCTTAAGCCAAATATACAAATATATTAATAAAAACAGGGCTGTATCTATTAATATATTATGATAGCAGAAAAACTCTAAATTTTAATCCTAAAAAATAACAAACATTAACTAGAACATATGTTAAATAATTTAGACAAAAAAGCCTATTTAAAAAATAAAATAGGCTTTTTAAATATTTTTTTTAAAAAAAAATAATTATTCTACTGGTACAGTCTCATTTTCGTTCTCAGCTTCCCATTGACCAACAACTGATGTAGCTAATGCATTTCCTAAAACATTTGTTGCACTACGAAACATATCACAAAAATGATCAATCGGTAAAATTAAAGCAATTCCTTCAATAGGAATTTTAAACATTCCACAAGTTGCCGCAACAACTACTAAACTAGCTCTTGGCACTCCTGCAATTCCTTTGCTGGTAAGCATCAATACCAAAAGCATTGTCATTTGTGTGCCTAAATCTAAATGAACTCCATAAGCTTGTGCTATAAATATACTGGCAAATGTCATGTACATCATACTTCCATCCAAATTAAAGGAATAGCCTAATGGCAACATGAAAGACACAATTTTATCTTTGACACCAAAACGTTCTAATTCTTCGGTAAGTTTAGGAAAAACTGCTTCGCTACTTGTTGTTCCAAAAGCAATAATTAAAGGTCCTACAATTCTTTTAAGCAAAACAGTCATTCTACTTTTAAGGAAAATATACCCTACAAGTATTAATACAACCCAAAGCGATGAAATTCCAATTAGGAAAGAACCAAAGAATTTGAAATACGTGATTGCTAATTCCTGAAAATCTCTCACTGCAAATACGCCTGCAATGGCACCAAAAACGCCTATTGGAGCAAACTTCATTACGTAATTTACCATTTTCAAAACAATATGAGATGTTTTATCTAAAGCGTTTATAACTGGTTTTACGTGGCTTCCCAATGATGCTGCCGCTAAACCAAAGAAAATAGAAAAAATAACAATTTGTAAAATCTCATTAGTTGCCATCGCTTCAAAAATACTTTTAGGAACAATATGCTCTATAAAATTTTCAAAGGATAAACTCTGTGTTTTTGCTGCTACTTCTGAGGCTGAAGCCAAATCAACATTTGATAAATTAAGCCCAACTCCAGGTTTAAGAATATTTACAAAAAACATTCCTAACAATAAAGACATGAATGAGGCCGTAAAAAACCAACCTAAAGCTTTACCTCCAATTCTCCCTACCGCTTTTATATCTCCTAATTTAGCAATCCCCACGACAAGTGTAGTAAACACTAATGGAGAAATTATCATTTGAACCAATCGAATAAAAACTGTTGCCAGCATTTTTATTTTACTACTAAAGGATTGTGCAGCTTCTGCTGAAATTGAATTATGAATAATAATTCCTAAAACAGCACCTAAAAACATTGCTATTAAAATTTGGCCGGTTAAGCCTGAAAAAAATGATGGTTTCTTGGTTGTAGTTGTGTTCATTAAATTAACAAATTGATTTCAAAGTTATGGCTCAGGATTTAGCTCGTCAAAATACTGAGTATGCAATTCTATTTTAAATAGGTTTTATTAATCAAATAAAAATCAGCTAGAACTATAGCGGCCATAGCTTCTACAATAGGAACTGCACGGGGAACAACACAAGGATCATGACGTCCTTTTCCTGTCATTTCAGTAATATTTCCTTGATTATCCAGTGATTCTTGTTTTTGCATAATGGTTGCCACAGGTTTGAAAGCCACACGGAAATAAATATCCATTCCGTTACTTATTCCACCTTGAATTCCACCTGAAAGATTAGTTTTAGTTGTTCCATCAGGATTGTATAAATCATTGTGTTGGCTTCCTTTCATTTTAACACCTTCAAAACCGCTTCCAAATTCAAATCCTTTTACGGCATTTATAGAAAGCATAGCTTTACCAAGTTCAGCATGGAGTTTGTCAAAAACAGGCTCTCCTAAACCAATAGGCACATTTTGAATCACACAACTTACAGTTCCACCTACGGTATCTCCTTCTTTACGAATTTCACGAATGTACTCTTCCATTGTAACTGCCATTTCTTCGTCTGGACAGCGTACTGGGTTATTTTCGATTTTTGAAAAATCTAATTCTTGGTATGGTTTTTCTAAAAAAATAGGACCTACAGAAGAAACGTAAGCATTAATTTTTATTTCGGGTAACATTTGTTTTGCAACTGCTCCTGCTACTACTCTACTGGCAGTTTCACGAGCAGAACTACGTCCACCACCGCGATAATCACGTACTCCGTATTTTTTTTCATATACATAATCAGCATGACTAGGTCTGTAATTATCCTTTATATGCGAGTAATCGTCTGATTTTTGATTGGTATTGGGAATGATGAAACCAATTGGAGTTCCTGTAGTTTTTCCTTCAAAAATTCCAGAAAGAAATTGTACATCATCCGGTTCTTTTCTTTGGGTAACAATAGCCGATTGACCTGGTTTTCTTCTTGACATTTCAAATTGAATTGCTTCTAGATCTATTGCCATTCCAGATGGACAACCATCGATTATTCCGCCTAAAGCTTCTCCGTGTGATTCTCCAAAAGTTGTTATTCTAAATAGTGTTCCGTAGCTATTTCCTGCCATTATATTAAGTTTTGAACAAAAGTACTATTTTAGTTTAAAGTTTAAAAGCTTATACGGAAATTTCAGGATAAACTTTAAAAAAACAAGGCCTATTTATTGACTTTAAATTCATATTAAAAACTATTTCTTAACCTTAAGTTGTATTTCACTTAATAGTAATTACATTAATTTGTTAAACTTCAAATTATAATAAATTGAAAAAAAGAAAAGTCGAATTAGTTGTTATATCAGATGTACATCTAGGAACTTATGGAAGTCATGCTAAGGAACTTTACAATTATCTATCGGCTATTAAGCCCAAAACATTAGTCTTAAATGGCGACATTATTGACATTTGGCAATTTAGAAAATCTTACTTCCCAAAAACACATTTAAAAGTAATACAAAAAATTATAAGTTTTGCTTCCAAAGGGACTAAGGTCTATTACATCACAGGAAATCATGATGAAATGCTCCGAAAATTCAGCGACATGAACATGGGTAATTTTGCTTTGGTTGACAAACTAGTACTAGACCTAGATGATAAAAAAGCTTGGATATTTCATGGTGATGTTTTTGATGCTTCGGTACAACATTCAAAATGGATTGCAAAACTGGGCGGTCTGGGTTATGATTATTTAATCCTTTTGAATCGTTTTGTAAATTGGTGCTTATTACGATTACGAAAAGAACCGTACTCCTTTTCTAAAAAAATAAAGGCAAGTGTAAAAAAGCAGTGAAACACATTTCGGATTTCGAAGAAACAGCAACCGAATTGGCTATCGAAAAAAAATATGATTTTGTTATTTGTGGTCATATCCATGAACCAAAAATGGTTTTGAAAGAAAATAAAAATGGGGCTACTATGTATTTGAATTCAGGAGATTGGGTCGAAAATTTAACAGCATTAGAATACAATAAAAAACGATGGAAGTTATTTAGGTACTCAGAAGCAAATTATAATGAAGAAGAAAATCTTTTCGAAATGGAGGATATTATTAGTAATCAACTTGTTGCTTCTATATTATTTTCCAAACAAAATATTTTACTTTAATTTTTGTTATTAAAATCCTAAATAATCTAAAAGTGGGAATTATATAACATTTCATGAAAATTTTATAAGTCCATTAATAAACTTTAACAATATCTTTGTAAGAACAAAAATTTACTTATGAAAAAAATTATTTTATCGGCTATCATGTTAATGGGATTAACATTTGCAGCACAAGCACAAGATATTTCAAAAAATGCTTTAGGTTTACGTTTAGGAGGTAATAATGGTTTTGGTGGAGAGATTTCTTACCAAAGAAAATTAGCTACTGATAATCGTTTGGAATTAGACTTAGGTTGGAGAAACAGAAGTAATTATAATAATAATGGTTATGATGATAGAGCAATAAAATTAACGGGGTTATACCAATGGGTATGGAACATTGATGGTGGTTTCAACTGGTATGCTGGTGTAGGTGGTGGTGTAGGAAGCTACAGTTATGATGATAATAATAACAATTCATACAATGATACCTTTGCATTTGCAGCTGGAGACATTGGTCTTGAATATAACTTTGATTTTCCTTTGTTAATTTCTTTGGATTTCAGACCTGAATTTGGTGGAAATGGGTATTACAAAAACAATTATGGTTCTGATGTGGCTTTAGGTCTTAGATACCAATTCTAATATTTAGCAAATAAATATATTTAAAATGCCACTAGAAATAGTGGCATTTTTTTATTTAATAATGATTTCTTTTTTAGAATTTATTCTGACTACACAAAAGGGATTTGTTATTGCTTGAGTTGTCATTTCATTAGGTCCGGGAATAATTTCTTTTATTGTGACGATTATATTTTTATCTGTTTCAACAGCATTTTCAACACCAATCTTATATCCTCCGGAGTTTTTATTACCCATATTCAAAATTATAAAGTTTGAAGTTTGAATATCATTTGAGCTAATTTTATTTTTTAGATTCTCATCATTTTGCAACATTTTAATTTCATTAGGCTCCGAAAGAATCTCAAAAAAACGAATACTTGCTCCTCCATCATTTTGTTGGGTCAAAACTTCAAATAATGGTCTTTTAGCTGAACTTTTAGTAGACGAAGCTCCACATGAAACTAATAGTAAAACCAAAAACAAGAAAGGTAATTTTTTCATTTTTTATGGATTTTTTAAGTATTAAATTAATCTGAAAAAGTGATCCTTATAGGTATTTATTTATTGCCTTTTGGTATAAATTCTCATATAAAGGTAAGATGTTTTTAATATCAAATTTTTTAGCGATTGAAAGGGCATTTTCTTTAAATTTATTCAGAGTTGCATCGTCTTTCAATATTTTTAAGGCATTTACTGCCATTTCATCAGTATTACCTACATCGCTCAAATAACCAGAAATGTCATCAAAATTAACTTCTGACAATCCTCCTGAATTACTGGAAATTACAGGAACTCCCCAAGCCATAGCTTCAAGAGCAGCAAGACCAAAACTTTCGGTTTCAGATGGAAGCAAGAATAAATCTGTATAACTTAATATTTTATCGATTTCATTGCTATTCCCAAAAAAGATCACTTTGTCTATAATTCCTAATTCCTGACATAAATATTCCGCTTTTTCTTTTTCTGGACCATCACCCACCATCATCAATTTAGCAGGAATTTCTTTTTGAATATTATAGAATATTTTAATCACATCCGGAATTCGTTTTACTTTTCTGAAATTACTGATATGGGTTATTATGCGCTCATTCTCTTTTGCCATTACAGAACGATGACACGGAATGCTGGGATCGTTTACATTTTTATCCAATTCGATAAAGTTCGGAATAACTTCAATTTCATTTTTTATATTAAATAATTTAAGAGTATCATCTTTCAAACTTTGGGAAACCGAAGTAACAAAATCAGATTTATTGATACTGAAGGTTACCGCAGGTTTATAAAAGGGATGATTTCCAACTAAAGTAATATCAGTTCCGTGAAGCGTAGTTACCATTGGAATATTAATTCCTTCATCTTTTAGCATTTGTTTGGCCATATAACCTGCATAAGCATGAGGAATAGCATAATGCACATGAAGTAATTCAATTTTATAAAGCTTCACCATATCAACCAATTTGCTCGACAAAGCCAATTCATAAGGCTGATAATGAAACAATGGATATTCAGGAACATTAACTTCATGGTAATGTACATTTGGATTTAAAAGCGCCAAACGTACTGGCTGACTGTAGGTTATAAAATGTATTTCGTGACCACGTCTTGCCAATTCAAGGCCTAATTCTGTAGCGACTACACCGCTTCCTCCAAAGGTAGGATAACAAACTATTGCAATTTTCATGTATGTATTTTAATGAAACGAAATTAATAAAAATAGGAATGGGTTTTATGGAAATTTAAGTTAAATACTATCAAACTTAAAATTTCATTCGTTGAATTCTTACAGCATTTAAAATAGCCAATAATGCTACACCAACATCTGCAAAAACTGCTTCCCACATTGTGGCTATACCGCCAGCTCCCATAACAAGAACTATAAATTTAACTGTGAATGCCAAACCAATATTTTGCCAAACGATTTGTTTTGTTTTTTTTCCAATATTGATTGCTGTAAAAATTTTAGTGGGTTGGTCGTTTTGAATTACTACATCTGCAGTTTCAATAGTAGCATCACTTCCTAAACCACCCATTGCAATTCCCACATCGGCCAAAGCAATAACTGGAGCATCATTGACTCCATCACCAACAAATATTATTTTTAAATGCTGCGCTTTTAGTTCTGAAACTTTTTGAACTTTATTCTCTGGTAATAAATCTCCAAAAGCCTGATCAATATTTAACTCTTTGGCGACAAGCGAAACTATTGCTTGATTATCCCCTGAAAGCATAATCGTTTTTACATTTGATTTCTGTAAGCTCTGAATTGTTTCTTTTGCATCTTCTTTGATTTCATCAGCAATAAGAAAATAGCCAGCATATTTTTGATTGATGGCTACAACAATAATTGTAAATGGAATCGCATCAATTTCAATATCATAACTGATGTCAAATTTTTTCATCAATTTAGCACTTCCCACTAAAATTTCTTTTCCATCAACGAGTCCTTTTATTCCATGACCTGCAATTTCATGCGCTTCAGTGACAGTTGTATCTTTCACAATATCCTTAGCATATTCAATTATAGCTGAACCAACAGGATGTGTTGATTTAGTTTCAATTGCTGCAGTATATTTTACTAAATCAATTTCTGAAATTCCAACGGCCACTACTTTTTGAACTTTAAAAACACCTTTAGTTAATGTTCCTGTTTTATCCATAACCACAACTTGAATCGTTGCCAAAATATCAAGAAACGTAGACCCTTTAATTAAAATTCCATTTTTACTTGCTGCGCCAATTCCTCCAAAATAACCCAATGGAATCGAGATTACTAATGCACAAGGACATGAAATTACCAAGAAAATTAATGCTCTGTACAACCAATCTTTAAAAACATAATCCGCTACAAACAGTATCGGTAGTAAACAAATCGCAATTGCCAGATAAACAACTATTGGCGTATAAATTTTGGCAAATTTTCTAATAAATAATTCAGTTGGTGCTTTTTTAGCTGAAGCTTCCTGAACCATTTCAAGAATCCTGGATAATTTGCTATCGTTGAAAGCTGTGGTAACTTCAACTTGTACAACAGCATTAAGATTAATCATTCCTGCGAGAACAGCTTCTCCTTTTGATTTTGTATCTGGTTTGCTTTCCCCTGTCAATGCAGCAGTGTTGAAAGTAGCATGTTCTGAAAGTAGTTTCCCATCCAAAGCCAATTTTTCTCCTTGTTTTAATTGAATGATTTCTCCAATAGTTATATCCGAAGCTTTTTTAGAAACAGTCTCAAATCCTTCAATAACGTTTGCTGTATCCGGTCTTTGGTCCAATAACGATTTAATATTAGATTTAGCTCTTTTTACTGCTAACATTTGGAATAACTCCCCGATTGAATAAAACAACATCACGGCAACACCTTCAGCATATTGACCAATTCCAAAAGCACCAAGTGTAGCAATACACATTAGAAAAAATTCAGAAAAAACTGCGCCTTTGCAAATACTTTCAAAAGCTTCTTTCAATACAGGCCATCCCACAGGGATATAGGCTATACAAAACCATATAATTCTAACCCAGCCTACAAACCAGGATTGAGGGAAAAAATTATCAAATGAAATAGCTATTAACAATAATACTAAACTTAGTATTGAAGGCAAAAACATTTTAAAAACACTATCACTTCCATTCGAATGATTATGATCGTGATCATCGTCATGAGAATGATTTTCTGAATCATCATGAGAACAACATCCAGAATCATGGGTTTTTTTTTTAACTGTTTTTTTTTCTAAAGCACAACAAGATTCGTTGTCGTTATGTTTGTGTGTCATTTTTAATAATTTTATCCTTAATAAAAAAAGAGAAATAAATAATAACTAAAATTGTCATTATTCCTGTAATCATAAATGTTGTATTGGCTCCAAATTGATACCAAATTATTCCTGCCAGAGAACTAGCAATTAAAGCACATATACTTTGAAATCCCGAATAGGTTCCTATTGCTGTAGCTGTATCTTTTTTATCGGAAATATTGCTAATCCAAGCTTTTGATATTCCTTCGGTAGCGGCTGCATAAACGCCATAAATAAAAAATAGAAGCGCAATCGTGCAACTATTTTTGCTGAAAGCCATCCCAAAATAGACAATTGCAAATAAGGAAATTCCAAATAGGAACATTTTCTTTAAACCTATTTTATCAGCTAAAATCCCTATTGGAAATGAGCAAAGAGCATAAACCAAATTATAAAAAATATAAATTCCAATTACATTAGTATCATTAAGACCTGCTTGCTTCGCTTTTAATAATAGAAAAATATCAGAGCTATTAAATAATGCAAATGCCAATAATCCAATTACCACTTTCCGATATTGTGCCGGACTTGTTTTCCAATAGTTTAGAAAAGAGAAAAAGGGTGTCGGCTTTTTTTTAGCTAAATGTTTTTGAGTTTTGTCTTTGAGCAAAAAAGAAGCAAATACAGCTAATAATCCCGGAATAAAAGCAATATAAAAAAGTGTTTTGTACTGTTGTGGGTAAAAATAAAGATAAATTAAAGCGATTACTGGTCCTAAAACTGCTCCTAAAGTATCCATTGACCTATGAAATCCAAAAATTTTTCCTTTAGTTTCAGGTGTTGCCTCGTCAGATAATATTGCATCTCTTGCTCCAGTACGAATTCCTTTTCCAAATCGATCAATCGATCGTGCAAAGAAAATCCACATTGGAAATATAAAAACTGCCATCATTGGTTTTGAAATAGCACTTAAAGTATATCCCAATCGAACAAAAGGAACTCGTTTGCCGGAATTATCGGATAATTTTCCGAAATATCCTTTACTTAATCCCGCTAACGCTTCGGCAAAACCCTCTAAAACACCAATTAATACAATTGAAAACCCAATTGATTTAAGATAGATAGGCATTATTGGGTAAAGCATCTCGCTTGCTGTGTCCGTAAATAAACTAATTAGGGATAAAACCCAGACTGTTTTTGAAATATAATTTAATATTTTCACCTTAAATTGTCTTCTTTTTTAAATAATCATTTCATAAATGCAAACAGCTATTTTTCCTTTTTAGATCGTTTTTTATTAATCCATTTATTAGCTTTATAGGTAAGATATGCAGAGCCACTACCTAAGATAGCACCAGCAAAAACATCCGAAGGATAATGAACTCCTAAATGCATACGTGAATACCCTACAGCACTCGCCCATACAAATGACGGCGCAATTACATACCATTTAGGATAAGCCATACTCAATGCTGTCGCTGTTGCAAAAGCTATAGATGTATGCCCCGAAGGAAATGAATAACCTCCTGCAGAAATAGCTTGATCGATATCTGCATACGTATCAAAAGGTCTATTTCTTTTTACAACTTGTTTTAATGCGGTTGTAACAAAAGCATTTACTAAGAATGTTTCACCAATAAAAATAGCCTGTTTTTTGATTGTACTATCTTTCTTTATCAAACCAACTGAATAGATAATAATAGGAGCCGCAATACTTATAGGAAGGGCACTTTTACTAACTAACTTAAAAGTGGGATCTAAATTCTTGTTTCTATTAACATTAATATCTCTTAAAATATTTATATCAATATTTTGAGCATTTACAATACTTACACAAAAAAGGAATATAGTTAAATAACTAGTTTTAAATACTTTAATTTTATTTTTCATAGTATTGGTTTACATATCAAATATACTATAATACAGCCTGTTATTTATACTGCAATTATAAAATAAAAAGCCAAAATAAAATCATTAAAATTTCATTTTGGCCTATAAATAAATTTACTTAAATATTTTATTTTATAATTGCATTATAAATTACTTCTTGAATATCCTCCCTAATATTTTCCTTTGATAATTTGTTTTCAGTAGCCAATGGAAAAGTTCTATTGGATAAAAATACATACACAATTTGTGTTTCAGGATCAGCCCAAGCCATAGTTCCCGTAAAACCAGTATGCCCAAAACTTGTCATTGAAGCACAACCGCATGTAGGTCCTTCTGCGCCTAATTGTGGTTTATCAAAACCAATACCTCGCCTATTCCCTGCTGCACAAAAATAGCAGGTATTGAAATCATTAAATGTTTTCTCTGAAAAATACTGGTGATTTCCATAATTTCCTTTTTGCAAATAGAGTTCCATCATTTTAGCTACATCCATTGCATTAGAAAAAATACCGGCATGACCTGAAACCCCGCCTTCTAAAGCTGCAGAAAGGTCATTTACATATCCTTGCAAAATTTGATGACGAAAATAAGTGTCTATTTCTGTTGGAGGAATTCTGTTTTTATCAAACTTTCGCAATGGATTAAAAGTTGAATTATTCATACCCAGTGAATGATAAAAATTCTCTTGAATCAAATCCTCCAGTTTTTTACCTGTTGTGTTTTCTAAATAATCTTTAAGAATCATGAAAGTCAAATCACTGTACTTATATTCTTTTTTTAATGATAATTTACTTTTAATTATCATCTTCATTATTGTATCATGAAAATCATTTCTTATAAAAAGACTATCCCCCAATTGTTTAGAAAACTGTTCTTCAGAAACTCTTCTGAAATATTTTTCAGAAGGAAATTTAGATTTGTCCATGGTAGCCTTATAAAAAGGAATCCCAGCAACAAGCCCGGCATAATGAGACAATAATTCTTTAAAATGAATATCTTGTTTATTCGTATTTTTAAAAATTGGAGACATCTCCCCTAATGTAGTTTCCAAATTAATTTTTTGTTGGTCGTACTGTAGCATAACATTAGGCAATGTGGCAAGAATTTTAGTCAATGAAGCCACATCATAAATATCCGAATCTTTAACTTTTAAAGTGGAATCATACGTATGATAACCAAATGATTTCTGATAAATTACTTTTCCATTTCTTGCAACAAGTACCTGAATACCTGGTGCCATTTTAGCACTGATAGCTTTTTTTGCAAGCGCATCAATTTGTGCTAAAATAGCAGAATTCATACCAACATTTTCCGGAGTTGTAAACCCCAATCGGTTTAATTTTTCGGTTGCTAAACCATCATTTACTTTGAAATTTGTATTTATGGATACAGGTAATTTTCCTTTGGCATCAATTGCCCCAAAAATTAATTCAGCTGAAACTATTTGTGCAATATCACTATTCTGATAAGAAACTACTAATCCTTCAATATCATCAAAATTTGTAATGGGTAATAATGAATACGGTTTAGCAAAAATATCCAGAATGACATTATTGTTTTTCGCTAAATAATTTATCTTAAATAATTCATCTGATTTTAAATCGCTATTTTTAAAAGCTACATCTGATTTGTGATATCCAATAATTACTGTTGTGAATGGTTTCAATTTCATTTGTAAACTATCCAGATTAGTATCTGAAATAACAGTTATATCGGCATATTTCTTTAAGGTTGAAACAAAAGAGTCATTAGTATCATCCCCTATTTTTACATAAGCAATTTTTTGACTTTCTAAATTTTTAATTGGTAAAACCAAAGCAGTATTTTTCAAAACAGTGATTGCATTTTCATACAATTCATAGTTTAGTGCTTCGTTTTCTGGAGAATTTAATTCGTTATATAAATTATTGGTTACAATAGGTTTAAAGGAATTCAAACCTGCTTTATATTTAAATTTCAATATTTTTTTAACCGAAAAAGCCAAACGTTCTTCTGTTATTAAATTAGTCGAATATGCCAGTTTAAATTTTTCAATTGCTAATGGTATATTTTCAGGAAATAACAAAACATCATTTCCAGCCATAAAAGCTTCAAAATTTATTTCGCTGGGCATATTAGAGTTACTTATGGCTTTCATATTTAAAGCATCAGTAAATATAAGTCCTTTGAAACCTAATTCTTTTTGGAGAATATTGGTTACCACATTATAAGAAATCGATGATGGAAAATTTGGTCTTGATTCTAAACTGGGCACATTTAAATGTCCCACCATTACAGAAGAAAGGCCTTCATGGAACATCTTTTTGTACGGATAAAACTCTACTTTCTCTAATCTTTCTTTCGAAAAATTTATTGTTGGCAATCCTTTATGAGAATCTGTTTCAGTATCGCCATGACCAGGAAAATGCTTTCCCGTAGAAAATACACCTTGGCTCTGAACACCTTTCATTAATGCGATAGCTCTTTCAGTAACCTTATATTTATCCTCTCCAAAAGAGCGAAAACCTATAATAGGATTTCTTGGATTAGTATTAATATCAAGAACTGGGGCAAAGTTAAATTGGATTCCTAATCGTTTGCTTTGTTCACCCATTTGAGCGCCCACTTTTTCTATCAATTTCATATCTTGGATAGCTCCAAGTGTCATATTCCAAGGATAACGGTATGTAGAATCGAGTCGCATGTTCAAACCCCACTCCGCGTCATTACCAATAAATAATGGGACTTTTGATTTCGATTGAAAACGGTTCGTGAGATTTGCTTGACGAACAGGTCCACCTTGAAAGAAAATCAATCCTCCAATTTTGTTTTCCTTAATCAATTTGTCAATTGCGTTGAAGTGTATGGTATCTTTATTAGAATAAGCGGCAACCATAAATAATTGCCCTAATCTTTCATCAAGATTCATTGCATTGTAAACGCTATCTACCCATTTGTTGCCTTGGGTAGATAATTCAAAAAGAGTCGGGACATTACTTGATTTTTCACTATCAAGATTCTCTATTTCAGACGGAATGTCAGTTAAAATTTTTTTTGGCTTATTAATTTTTGTTCCGACACAACTAGTGGCAACAAAGAAAAATAAGACATAAAAAAAAACAATTTTGATGTCTATTTTTTTCATTGAACTATTTTTATTTAAAAAAAGCGACTATGCCAGCTATCAATGGCTGGAACTTCCCAAGACTCATTATATTCTTCTATATTGTTAACCAAGTTATTGAAAACAATTGTATTTTCAGTAACGGCTTTATCTTTAACCATTTTCTTAAAATCAATTAAAGGCTTGTGGGCAATATGCTCGCCTAATTTAAAAGTCACATTCATTTTATCCAACAAATCAACATTATATTTTTGTTCTAAACTTTGGATAAATTCTACAGAGGAATCTATAGAGCAACCTGTTGCAGCTTGAACATCTTGATTTACTGCAATAATAATAAACCGATTGTATTTTAATTGGTAAGATGATTCTAAACTTGTACCATGTGCAGCCCAACTTTCAAGAAAAGATTGCAAAGCAGTTTCAATTTCAGAAAACTCTTCATCCGAAAATTTTCTGTTCGATTGATAAATCCATATCTTGGATTCTTCTGGTAAATTTTCAAATGGAATATACATACTATTTTTTTATAATTAATTCTACTATTCTTATGATTAAAAAACAGTTACAAGACCAAATCCTACTTGCTTTCCATCATAATAAGGTATAAATGTTGATTTTTTATTTGTGTTCTTTTTAGATGCTAATAATTTATTTATGGTAGGATACAACCAATAGCCTGCTTTTGCACTCAATATCCCAATTCCAGCTCCTGCAACTACATCAGTAAACCAATGACGATTATTATACATTCTAAATACACCCGTCCCCGTAGCAACAACATAGCCAGAAATTCCATACCAAATAGAAACATCCTTATATTCTTGATATAATAATTCTGCTCCCATAAAAGCTGTTGCAGTATGCCCTGAAGGGAAAGAATTTAAACTGGAACCATCAGGCCGTTCCACTTTAGTTATTTTTTTTAGACTATTCACAGTTAATCCCATAATTAAATAGGAAGTTGCAACAATAATAGTTTTATCTCGAATATTATTTTTTCCTTTAATTCCCAAAGCACCCAAAGCATATACTGAGGCAACGGGAACATATTGAGAAAAGTCATCAATTGAAAATTTTCTATCTATATTTTCTTTTACCTCTTCTCTAATTTCAAAATTAAATGCTTCTAATTGATCACTGCCAATTCCAATTATTCCATACCCAATTAAAGCCACAGGAATAATCAATTGTTTAGCCTTAAACTGTATTTGATAATTGTTTTTAACTTTTAAACTAGCTATCGAATCTGTTTTATCTATGGTTTGCGCCATTGAAACAAAACTCGTAACCATTATTATGAAAAATATAAAATTTTTGTAAATCATAATAAAATAGGTAAACGTTAAAAAAATATAACCCTACAAATCTTGTGCGTTTGCGATTAATTCCGCAATGTCCATCACTTTTACATCTGCCTCTCTTTCCTTATTTTTAATACCATCAGTCATCATAGTATTACAAAAAGGACAACCCGCAGCAATAATTTCTGGTTTTGTTTCTAATGCATCTTCCGTTCTCTCAACGTTGATTTCCTTATTACCAGGTTCAGCGTCTTTAAACATTTGCGCACCGCCAGCACCACAGCATAATCCGTTAGCTTTAGAACGTTTCATTTCTACTAATTCGGCATCTAATTTAAGGATTAGATCTCTTGGCGCTTCATATACATTATTCGCTCTTCCTAAATAGCATGGGTCATGAAAAGTAATTCTTTTCCCTTTGAATTGACCTCCTTCAATAGTTAATCTTCCATCATCTAAAAGCGATTTTAAAAACTCTGTGTGATGAACTACTTCATATTTCCCACCTAATTCAGGATACTCATTTTTTAAAGTATTAAAACAATGTGGACAAGCTGTAACAATTTTTTTAGCTTCATACGCATTGAGAACCTCAATATTCATCATAGCTTGCATTTGAAACAAAAATTCATTACCCGCCCTTTTAGCTGGATCTCCCGTACAACTTTCTTCTGTACCAAGAACTGCAAAAGACACATTGGAACGATTTAAAATTCGTACAAATGCCTTCGTTATTTTTTTTGCTCTATCGTCAAAACTTCCTGCACAACCTACCCAAAATAAAACTTCAGGTTGTTTTCCTTGAGCTAGCATTTCGGCCATGGTTGGTACTATTAAACTTTCTGACATAATATTTTGTTGATACGGTTATTCGTTGATTTGATTATTCGCGTAAGCGGTAATTTGTTAATTCGGTTTATCAGTTAAACAAATAAACGACTATTCATTTTTCCAATTCAAACGATCTTGCTGATTGTATTGCCATGGTGCTCCATTATTTTCTATATTGGTCATCATAGCATTTATTGGCATTGGTGCGGCACTTTGTTCCATTACTAAATAACGTCTCATATCCATAATAATAGATAAAGGACTTATACTTATTGGACATTCCTCAACACATGCATTACATGAAGTACATGCCCAAAGTTCTTCAGGTGTTATATAATCGTTTAATAATGATTTATTATCTGGAACGAAAACACCTTTATTAGCATCTATATTTCTTCCTACTTCTTCCAGTCTATCTCTTGTATCCATCATGATTTTTCGAGGAGACAATTTTTTTCCTGTAATATTGGCAGGACAAGCAGCCGTACAACGACCACATTCAGTACAAGTGTAAGCATTCAATAATTGTACCCAATTTAAATCCTGAACATCGCTTGCTCCAAACTTAGCTGGCACTTCACTTTCGTTAACCGGCGCTGCTGCAAATGGATCAGCATTAGGATCCATCATCATCTTCACTTCTTTGGTAACGGATTCTAAATTATCAAATTGACCTTGTGGATTTAAATTTGCAAAAAAGGTATTTGGAAATGCTAATATTATATGCAAATGTTTTGAAAAATAGAGATAGTTCATAAAAATCAAAATCCCGGTAATATGCAACCACCAAAATATTTCTGTAAGAAGCATAACCAACTCATTTGACATTCCATTAAACAATGGCTCAATAAATTGACTTACGGGGAATGAACCTGCTTTAATAAAATGAGAAAAACCTCCTGGTATATTTTGCAAATGCAAATCAGAAGCATTCATTAATAAAAACAATGTCATCAAAACAACTTCAAAATACAAAATATAATTGGCGTCTTTTTTAGGAGAACCATTCAAATCAGCACTTGAAAATCGTTTCAACTTAATTATGTTTCTTCTTATCCAAAAAGCAAAAACAGCAACTAAAACTAAAAGAGCCAAAACTTCAAATGAAGCAATCAATACATTATAAGCTGTTCCTAAAAAAGCAAAAATTCTATGAGTACCAAAAAGACCATCAATAATTATTTCCAATAACTCTATATTGATAATTATAAATCCTAGGTAAACGACAATATGAAGTGACCCTGCAACAGGTCTTTTCACCATTTTAGATTGTCCAAGAGCTATCATAGCCATATTTTTCCAACGCTGTTTAGCATTATCTTTACGGTATATTACTCCACCAAGGTTTATATTCCTAATGATTTTTTTTACATTGCTATAAAAACAACCAAAACCAATCCCTAATAATATGACAAATAATATATTGTCTAAATAGCTCATACTACTAGTTTTTTACTTTTATTAAAGTATCATTTTTTGGAGCAACATAAGGTTTGTTTTTCTTTCCAAACAAAGAAATATTAACATACCTAGTAGGAGAAAGTCTTACATCCTGAAGTAATAATTCTAATTCTTTTGTAGTTGCCTTAATGTTTTGGTAGAAGGCATCATCATTTAATAATTTACCCATAGAACCTTTTCCTGATTGTAAACCAGTCATAATAACATCAACTTTGGCTAGTGTTTTGTTCAAGTCTTTTACGGTTTTTCCAAGATCAGCTTTATTCAATGAATCCGATATTTTAGAAAAATCACCAGATATTTTATTGAAATTGGTCACTGCGCCTTTAATTTGAGCTTTATTATCATCCAATAAAGCATTAACACCTATGGTAGCTTTATGAAATTGCTCCATAGTTTTACTTAATTCAGCTAAACTAACCTTTAAATTTTCTTGCCCGTTTTTATCCAAAACATTATTAATTCCTGATATCAATTTATCAGTATTAGCCATGATCTTTTCAAATTTTTCCTGAAGTGGAGCTAATTGATTCCCTACTTTATCTGTAAGTCCTAATTTAGCTTCTCCCTGCAATTTCTGTCCATCAACGGCCAGAGTTTTATCATTATAATTCGGATAAATTGCAATTTGCTTTCCTCCAATGAATCCTGGCTCATATATAGAAGCAGTGCTGGATTTAGAAATAGGAAAATCCGTTTTCAATTGTAACTCAACCAATAATTTTCCTGTATTTTCATTTAATGCAATACTATTTACTTTTCCTATAATCAAACCGTTTAGAGTTACTGGCGCCGATGTGGCTAATCCTTCTACACTCTCATATTCTACATAAAATGTTTTGTAATTTGTAAAAAGGTCTCTTCCTTTTAAAAAACTATAGCCCCAAATGAATAATAAAATTGATGCAATGACTAATATGGCAGTTTTGATTTCTCTAGTTATTTTCAAAATATAATTTTTTTTCAAAATTAATATAAAATATTCAACTTGTTATTATTATTTAAGTGCTTCTTGAACACTAATTTTTTCTCCATTTTTAAAAGCTATTAAAAATGCAGAATCATATCCTTTATCTTTTGCTTCTTGCAATTGTTTTTTTGCCTCATCATAATCTGAAGTCTCTCCATACATATATTTATAAACTTTATTGTCATATGAAATAGATATATTTTTCAACCCTTTAAAATTTTTAGGGGCTAACTCCACTTTTTTTACACTGGCCGAAAGTTGTACCTTAAATAGAGGTTGAGAACTATCCGCACTTTTTATTGATTTTTTGAGTTCAGAAGAATTTAAAATTACTTTTGGTTTGACAGGAGATGAAGTGTCTTTTATTGGCTTGTCAAAAATTTTCTGTGACGGTTTTACATCAATAATTTCAGTTTCCCCATTCCCATAATAATCTCTTTTATAACTTACAATAGCCTCTGCTATAGCTTTAGCAATTTCATTTTGACCATCTTCTGAGTCTAAAAGGTTTCCTTCCGTAAAATTAGAAATAAAACCCATTTCAATTAGGACTCTGGGCATGTATGCTTTATGAAGAACCATATACGGGGCCTGCTTTACTCCTCCTCCCCTTATTTTTTTACCCAATAACTCAAATGCGTCTTCAACTTTACTTGCCAGTGAAATACTATTATCTAGGTATTCCTCTTGCATCAAAGTCATTCCTATCATTGTTTCAGGAGAATTAGGATCAAATCCCTCATATTTTTGTTTATAATCTTTTTCTAAGGTTATAACGGAGTTCTCTTTTTTAGCCGCTTCTAAGTTTGAAGCAACTTTTGTCATACCCATTACATAAGTTTCTGTCCCATATCCCTCAGTATTTCTATTTGCATTACAATGTATTGATACAAAAATATTAGCATCAGCCCTATTCGCAATATTGGCTCTTTCTACTAAGTCAATAAAAACATCCGTTTTTCGGGTATATATTACATCCATTTTAGGTATGGATTCTAAAATTTTTCCTACTTTTAGTACTACTGCAAGCGCAATATTTTTCTCTACATGTCCATTGTAAACTGCACCAAAATCATGAGCTCCATGCCCTGCGTCCAATGTTACTTTAAAAATATTTGATTGAGCATAAATACTAAATGAACCAACTGTAAAAAGAAGGGTAAATATTATTTTAATTTTATATGAAATATGCATAAATTTAAAAGTTAATTTTAATTAAAACACTAAGGTTATAAATTCTTTATTTGATTATTTTTGACAAAAAATAATATGTATGTTTGACATGTCAAAAAACAAGCCATAATTTTACAAAAATAGCATTTAAACCTTTGCATACAAACTTATTTAATATCGTTTTATTATCAATTTTCCTAACAATAGGAGCTGGTAAATTATATTCTCAAGATACAACAAAAAAAGCAACAGCTATAGCTACTAAAAAACAAACAGATAGCTCCAAAACCGTTGTTAATAATACTGGAAAATCGACTACAATTATAAAAAAGGAAACCGATTCAATAAAAAAAGACACTGTCAAATCCCAAAAAGCGTTTCTTGACGGTAAAGTAAAATACAAGGCTGAGAAATATGTAAAAATAGATCAAAAGAAAAAATTGATCACTTTATACGATAAAGCAGAGCTATATTATCAAGATGTTGAATTAAAATCTGGACTTATCGTCATGGATTATGAAAAGAACGAAGTTTATGCTGGCCGGATAAAGGATTCGACAGGAGCTTACAAACAATATCCAAACTTTAAGCAAGGTACTAATGTTGTCGAACCTGATTCAATTCGTTTTAATTTTAAAACAAAAAAAGCATTGATATGGAATTCCAGATCAGATCAAGGGGAATTTAAAATAAAAGCGGCTATTACTAAAAAAGAAAATGATTCTGTATATTTCTTAAAAGGCGCTCGCTTTACCACATCCAAAGATGTTGATAATCCAGAATATTATTTCCAAACGAACAAAGTAAAATTTATTCCAGGTAAAAAAGTGATCACTGGTTTGACCAATATGGTTATTGCCGATGTACCTACACCTATAGCTTTACCATTCGCATTTTTCCCAATGAGTAAAGAGACAAGCATTTCTGGATTGATTTTACCAAGTTATAATGATTCTAACACAAGAGGATTTTCTTTACAAAATGGAGGGTATTATTTTGCACTTAGCAATAATTATGATTTAACTGTTTTAGGAGATTATTATACCAATGGTAGTTATGGAATGCGTTTTGAGTCTAGTTATGCTGAACGATATAAATATCGAGGAAATTTAAATGTACGATTTGAAAATTTAATTACAAGCGAAAGAGGTTATCCTGATTATTTAAAACAGAAAATTTATAATATTCAATGGTCTCATTCTAAAGACTCTAAATCAAACCCTAACTCAAGTTTTTCTGCTTCCGTAAATCTTGGAAGTAGTAAATATTTTAGACAGTCCATAAATCAGGCAAACATTGGATCTAATCTTAATAATACATTAAGCTCTTCGATTTCTTACAGTAAAACCTTCAATTCAGTACCACAAGTCAGAATGTCATTGACAGCAACACATTCTCAAAACACACAAACGGAAGAAATCAATATGACTTTACCAACACTCCAAGTAAGTGTAGATCGTTTATATCCTTTTGTAGGTAAAGATGGCGTAAAAAAGGGTTTCTTTAAGAACATCAATCTACAATATAACTTAAGCGGTAAAAATAGCATTGTAACAACCGATTCTTTATTCTTTAAGCCTCAAATGTTTAGAAATGCAAAAACAGGTATTGAACATACTATTCCAATCAGTACCAATTTTAAATTATTCAAATATTTCAGCGCTTCTTCTTCTTTTAACTATAGAGAAGTTTGGTACACCAAGACAATTAATAGAAGTTATGATGACGAACAAAGCAAAGTAGTCGATAATATTGTAAATGGATTTGATGCCTATAGAACCTACTCTTTTTCATCAAGTTTAGGAACGACTATTTATGGGACATTTAATTTTGGAGCAGACAAAAAAATAAAATCCATTCGTCACGTCATGCGTCCTTCAGTTTCGTATGGTTATACCCCTAGTTTTGAAAAATATTACGATACGTATGCTTCAGATGCAACCGGGACTATGACAAAGCAATATTCTAGATTTGAAGCAGGAATTTTTGGAGCACCGGGTATTTCAAACTCTAATACGTTAGGATTTGACTTGAGTAATACTTTTGAAGCTAAAGTTACTGATAAGGATAGTACTAAATTGGAACCTAAAAAGGTAATGCTACTTAATAATTTAAATTTTTCAACCAGCTATAATCTTAATGCTGATGGTAAAACATCCCTAGCATGGGCACCAGTTAGAGTTAGTGGTGGAACACAACTTTTTGCCAACAAAATGAATGTTAATTTTGGAGCTACTTTAGATCCTTATGCCATTGACAATTCAGGCACTAGAATTAATGTCTATAATATTGACAATGGTGGAAGTTTATTTAGAATGACAAGTGCCAATATGACTTTGAACTATGCCATTTCAAGCAAAGAAAAAGATAAAATCAAGAAAGATAAAAACGTTCAAAGCGAAAGAAATGGAGGTCGGGAAGATGATTTATTTGGAACAAATACTGATTTAAACGACAGCAGAAAAAGTCAATTTAGCGAAAGTGAAAAAGAAGAAGATAAAATTTCTGAATTCTTCAATGCAAAACTACCATGGGACATGACTTTTGCTTACTCTTTGACTTACGGAAACAATAATAGAGAAAAGAAAATCATAGGGAATTCTATAATGATATCAGCCAATGCAGACATAAGTCCAAAATGGAAAGCTGGTGTATCAACAGGTTATGATTTTGTACAAAAAGGAGTTACTTTCACCCAATTACGTTTTGAAAGAGATTTATTAAGTTGGAGAATGGATTTTAACTGGACACCTTTTGGAACAAATGCTAATTGGGGCTTTTTTATTGGAATAAAATCTGGTGTATTGAGCGATATAAAATTCGATAAAAGAAGTAGAACAAACAGATAGTTTAGCTCAATATATCCATCCATTTTGAACTAATACTCAAGCCTAGATTCCTTAAGAAATAATTCTCCATACAAAATAAGCTATAATTCTAAATTATAGTTTTCGACTTAAATAATTAAACGCTACTACATATTATGAAACAGATAATCTTTACTAAAAATGCTCCTGCTCCTATTGGTCCATACAATCAAGCTGTTCTTAAGGGAAATACGCTTTATACTTCTGGCCAAATTGCAATAAACCCAACAACTGGAGAATTAATTACCGAAACAATTGAAGCCGAAACGGAACAAGTTATGCAAAACATGAAAGCAGTTTTAGAAGCTGCAGGAATGGCGTTTGAAAACGTAGTGAAAACTACAATTTTCATAATGGATATGAATGACTTTGGAAAAATAAATACTATTTATGGTTCTTATTTTAACGAAAAAACCGCTCCAGCTCGTGAAACGGTTCAAGTGGCTTGTTTGCCAAAAAATGTAAATGTAGAAATTTCTATGATTGCAATCCTATAGCATTTAATAGTAATTGTGCCGTTGCCTCATTTGTAGCCAATGGCACATTATGTACATCACAAACACGAATAAGCATATTAATATCAGCTTCGTGGGGATGACTGGATAATGGATCTTTAAAAAAGAAAACCATTTGAGTTTTACCCTCAGCAACTCTGGCAGCAATTTGGGCATCACCTCCTAAAGGACCTGAAAGCATTTTTGTTACTTTGAATCCTGAATTTTCGGCTTTGCCTCCTGTAGTCCCAGTTGCAATTAAATGTATTTTTTCTTCTTGTAAAATAGCTTTGTTTTTTTCTAAAAACTGAACTAAATCTGCTTTTTTACCATCATGTGCAATTATTGCAATCTCCATAAAAATTATTTATTAGCAATATGATACGCAATAAGTCCATCAATTGGTCTTCTTAGTACGTTACCTAATTTTAATTCATATTTATCAAAAGTCTCTTGAAGCTCCTCTTTTAAATAAAATGCTATAGAACCTACAAAATGTACAGGTACCTCTTTACAGTTATCATATTGTTTAATATAATTTTTCACAAAAGATTTCATTCCTTTGAAAATAATTTTTCTACAAAATTCAGTTTCTTTATGTTGAATTAAGAACTTGGCAAATGTTGCTAAATAAGCATTTGGATTTGGCTCTTTATATAATTTACTTTTAATAGCATCAGGATCTAAATCGTACTCTTTTTCAAATTCTACTGCCAATTCTTTCGGCATTTTATTGAAATAATACTTTCTGATTAATTCTTTTCCAAAAACATTACCACTACAATCATCCATAGCGATATAACCTAATGATTGTACTTTTTGATGTAATTCTTTACCATCAAAATAGCTACAGTTAGATCCGGTACCTAAAATACTAACAATAGCTTTTTCACCTTTAGGTGTTGTAGCATATACAGCAGCATAGGTATCCTCTTCAACAACTATAATTGCGTTTGGAAAATAGTTTTGAAAAATTTGTGAAAGTGCAACTTTCATTCTTTCTGTTCCACAACCTGCTCCGTAGAAGAACAAATGAGTCGCTTCCTTTTTATTTTGTAAAATATCAAAACGGTCATTTAAACGTTCCACTATTTCATCTCCCTCCAAAATTTCTGGATTTAATCCTAAAGTTTGCGTCGTAAACAATACTTTTCCATCATCATCTATCGCAATCCAATCAGCTTTGGTAGAACCACTATCAACTAATAATCTCATTTTTTTTTGGTTTTTTTGGTTTTTTGTATTTCGTTTTACTTATTTAAAATGCATGCAGTATAAAATTTGCATTTTAAAAAGTGCACAAAAAATAAAAAATCCCGTTAAATATAATATAACGGGACTTTGTAAATATAAAGAATTATTTTAAACCTGCAATATGTACAGATAAATCAATTAATTTGCTAGAATAACCATATTCATTATCATACCAAGAGATGATTTTGAAAAAAGTAGAGTTCAATCCAATTCCAGCATTAGCATCAATGATAGATGTTCTTGAATCAGAAACGAAATCTTGAGAAACAACTAAATCTTCAGTATATCCTAAGATACCTTTCATTGTAGTTTCAGAAGCATTTTTCAATACAGCCATAATTTCTTCGTAAGTAGTTTCTTTTTCAACTTTTACAGTTAAATCAACTACAGAAACATCAGTTGTAGGAACACGCATTGACATACCTGTTAATTTTCCGTTCAATGAAGGAATAACTTTTCCTACTGCTTTAGCAGCACCTGTAGAAGATGGGATGATGTTACATGAAGCAGCACGTCCACCTCTCCAGTCTTTTCTAGAAGGACCATCAGTAGTCATTTGAGTAGAAGTTGTTGCGTGAACTGTAGTCATTAAAGCTTCAACAATTCCAAAGTTATCATTGATAACTTTAGCTAATGGAGCTAAACAGTTAGTAGTACAAGATGCATTAGAAACAACCATATCAGTTGCTAAAGCTTCCTCATGGTTTACTCCCATTACAAACATTGGGGCATCTGCAGAAGGAGCAGAAATAATTACTTTTTTAGCACCACCTTTAATGTGCTCGTTTGCAGTTTCAATAGTAGTAAAGAAACCGGTACATTCAGCAACTACATCAACATCAACTTCATTCCATTTTAAATCTGCAGGATTTCTTTCAGCAGTAATACGAATGTTTTTTCCGTTTACAAAAAGTTTTCCGTCTATAACTTCAACAGTTCCATTGAAACGACCGTGAACTGAATCATATTTTAATAAGTAAGCTAAGTGATCTACATCTAATAAATCGTTGATAGCTACAACTTCTACATTATCTCTGTTGAAAGACTCTCTGAAAACAATTCTTCCTATTCTTCCAAAACCGTTTATTCCTAATTTTACTTTTGACATTTTACTTTAATTTTTGTTTGTATTTATTTAACTTATATAAAGTCTAATTTCCTCACAATAAACTTTAACCACTTCTATGTTGACATTATATCAGAAACTCTTAATAACTCTCTATCAATTTCTGTTTTACCTTTTATAGCTTGTTCTAATGGTGTTAGGGCAACTTTGTCGCTTTGTAAACCAACCATATAATTTGATTTGCCTTCCAATAATGATTCAACAGCTTTTACTCCTAATCTACTAGCTAAAACTCTATCGAAACATGATGGAGAACCACCACGTTGCATATGACCTAAAACAGAAACTCTCACATCATACTCCGGTAAATTAGCTTCAACGTAATCTTTTAATTCAAATACGTTTTTACCTATTTTATCCCCTTCAGCAATAACTACGATACTGGATGATTTTCCTGAAGCTTTACTTTTTTGTAATGATTCTAATAATCTTTCCAAGCCTAAATCTTCTTCCGGAATCAAAATTTCTTCAGCTCCTGCTCCAATACCAGCATTCAATGCGATATGACCTGCATCTCTTCCCATTACCTCTACAAAGAATAAACGGTTATGAGAACTAGCAGTATCCCTAATTTTATCGATTACATCTACTACTGTATTCAAGGCTGTATCATACCCTAAAGTATGGCTTGTTCCGAAAATATCATTATCGATAGTACCTGGAATTCCCATAACTGGGAAATTAAATTCGGTATTAAATATCAAACCTCCAGTAAAAGTACCATCACCACCTATTACAACTAAAGCATCAATTCCTGCTTTTAAAAGATGTTCATGGGCTTTTTTTCTTCCTTCTGGAGTCCTGAATTCTGTAGATCGAGCCGATTTTAAAATCGTTCCTCCTTTATTTACAATGTTGTTTACACTTCGAGGTCCCATTTCTTTGAAGTCTCCTTCAATCATTCCTTGGTATCCTCTGTATATTCCTATGCATTCTATATTATGATAAGCACATGTTCGAACAACTGACCGAATTGCTGCATTCATTCCTGGTGAATCTCCACCCGAGGTTAGAACACCAACCTTTTTTATTGTTTTTGGCATTATTTAAGTATTAAAGTGTAAAATTAGCAAACATTCAGCACTTTTAAAGCTGCATTTTTTATAAATTAGTAAACAGCTCTAAATTCAAACGTTTTCGTTAATAAGTTTTTAAAAAACCAAAATAAAACCCATTTTATTTAACAAAATTAAAAAAAATTCAATTATTATTTGATAATTAACAATTAATAGGATTTTTATCGTTGAAATTTAGAAAAAGTCAGCGCTCATTTTAAACGACGAAAAATAACAATTTTTGAACAAAAATTATCACAATTTATTTATAAATATTTTAAATGTAATTATAAAAAATAATTATAAACCACTAGTCTTTATGGTTTTATATTTTACACATCAAATATAAACGAACTAATCCTCTTTAGGAATAACAGCTTCCTGGTTGGTTTTTTGCTTTTCTGTAGTCGGTTTTTTAGGTTTCGAAAAGTTAATATAATCTGGAGATAAATTAGAATCTTGGTCCTCAATAGCAGCCTTAATTTCTCTATCAAGTTTATGCTTTTTAAATATTTTATTAACTAATTCTTTAAAAGTGTCAAAATCCACCTCATAAGAAACCCCTAAACCTTGCGTATACCCTATTCCTTGACCTATATAATTAATATCGTTTTCTTTATTGAAAAGACGTAAATTCATAGTACCATCTTCGTTAACCCTGTAAAGCACTTCTAAATCACCTACAATTGCTGATTCATTTATTCCGCCAAATGGTACCCCAACTTTTCCATTAATAGTAATCCTTTCATTAATTTTTGATGAAATCGTAGCAACAAATCTTCCATCCGTTTCTCTTCCGATTCTTTTATCAGCACCAATAAAATTAATTCCAACTTTAAATTTTTCGTTATCAGATTGTATTATGCCTCCTAATAAACTGGTTGCTGTTTCAAATAAACTACCTGAAAAATCAGATTGATTTACTCCTTCAGGACTTAAAAAACCACCTGATGACAATAAATATAATGCTTGCGTTTGCCTAACATCCTTATCATTTAATTTATACTGAATTTCTGATTTCAGGACATTACTTACCGTTGGGAATTCAATATTAAAATCTGGTTCCGGGCTCGTTAAATCCCCACGAAGACCTATCACAACTTCAACAGGAACTTTAGTATTAAAAGAAGAATTTTCTAATAATACAGCAGGATTTGCCGTTGTTTTGTAAACTGCTTCCAAATTTAATTGTGCTTTCATAGGATTCCCTTCCCAAGAAATTGAACCTCCTTTTTTTACAGCAAACTTTTTATCAATCAATCCGCCATATTTAAAATTATAAGTTCCTTCGTATGCCTGGAAATCTCCCCACATATTGAATTTACCCAAAGTGTTTATCTTAAATAATAAGGATCCAAAACCTTTTCCTTTCATTCCGTGCCCTGTATTTCTATCTAAAATAACTTCTACTTCAGCATTTGGAGTTATATCAAAATCAAACTCTAATTCTAAACCATTATAATTTCTGGTATTCTCGTAAATCCCTTTTTGAATATTATATTTTTCTTTAGGAGTAACAAAATGAATGAAATTATTATCACTAACACTTTCAGCATTATTAATAGGTATTTTTATTGCAGTTCCTTTTTCGGATTTTGCATCCACTTTTATAAATAAGGAATTCGTTGGTCCCTTAATCGTGGCAATACCATCTATAAAAGCAGTACCATAATAGGCTGCGTCTTCGCTGTCTTTAGTATCTAAAGCCAATAGATTTTTTGAATTAATGGCCAAATCTAATTTCCAATCACCAAAATTATGATGACTAATACTTCCATTTAAAGTTCCTTTAGTTCCATACTTAGTATCCGTTAGTGTATTATTTCTAAACAAAAACTTCTCATCAGCCAAGTCAACAATTGTTTTATCTTTTAATTCATAATCTACATTTAAATACGGAATAGTCATTCCAGCATTATCTATATAAAGGCGACCGTTTATTTCTGGTTTATTAAGATTTCCTTGAATAGTCGAATTCCCAGATACAGAACCTCTAATGTTTGACAGAACCTCACCTCCCAAAGAACTTAACACTCCTAAATTAAATTTCTCGAATTTCAGTTTTAAATCTAGAATTGTTTCTTTATCTACAATTTCAAAATTCCCATCAGCATTAAAAGATTGGAAATTTTCATTTTCGAGATTCGAATTTATAGTAAATTTTTTAAAACTTTCATCCCCTTGAATATCAAAATTCAAAATACCTAAATCCGTTTTATTCAAATTCAGATGATCGATTATTATGGATGCTGTAGGTTGAAAAACATTTTTATCTTGTTTATAATTTACTTCTCCATTGATATTACCATTAAAGACAAATTTGTTATTATCCGGTGTAATTTTATTTAAATCAACATTTTTAAAACTCAGTTTCAAATCTTTATAGGAAGTATCTTTTAAATCCCCTTTCAGTGAAATTTCTTGATTTTCATGAGACAGAATGATATTGTCAATATTGAAATTTTTAAAAGCCTTATCAAAAACTATTTGATTATCAGGCGTTTCTTTGGCATTCAAAAACCACAGATAATCTTTAAATTTAACTTCAGATTTACTAATACCCACAACATTTTTATTGGCTGCATTTATAGTATGATATAAATTTAAATTATAATAATCTTCCCCTTTTGCTCCTCCTTTAAATTCAGAACGAAAGTATAAAGTATCTTTCATTGTCACATTTATCAAACTAAAGTCTCTAATTTTATAGTATTTATTTTTAATACTATCTAATTCTATATAAGCATTATAAAGCGGGTTTTTATTATCTACAGCTATTCTAATATTATCAAAAGTATTGTTTGAAGCTACAATTTGCGGTGAATTAAAATTAAGCTTAAATTCCTGGTTGTCCGAGTTAATATTTCCTTTAAGGATAGTATTTGCACCAATTGAAATATCAGGATAAAAAATTTCAATAATTTTATTATAAATTGTAAAATCAAATTTCAGGAACTGTCCTTTTTTTACCTTATTTGGTTTATAATTTGTGTAAAGACTACCCAACGAATTTGTCACCATATTTTTTAATTGACTAAATTCATATTTACCCACAATCTGACCTTGGATAATATCAGGGGAATTTACAGTTATTGTTCTAACTTTATTTTGATCAAAAACTGAACTTACAGCAAAATCATTAAAACTATAGATTCCTTTTACATTTTGATATGAGGTCGCATTAATAAATAAATTCCCTTGCAGATTTTCTATAGTGTTCCCTGAAGCTTGAACAACAACATCGCCTTTAAATATTGAAATGGAATCTTTTACAAAATTCAATTTATGTAAATCAGCATTTTCAACATTAATATGAAAATCATAACGGCTATCTTTTTTACTTAAATCTAATAATCCATCAAATGTCATACTCAAATTAGGATCATTTACAGAAATCTGACCTTTATAATTAGGCATTTTAAATTTACCGTTGACCACAACATTATTATAAGTATAATTGTTATAATCAATTTTAGTAACATCTCCTTTTATCGACGTATCCAAATATTTTTCTTTAAAACCTTTCCCATCAACATCTATATTCATACTGACTTTCCCAAAGTCTTTTCTTTCAAATAAAGTACCAATATCAAAATCTTCTAAAACAACTTTACCTACATATGAAGCTTTGTCAATGAAATCTAAGTTTTTCATTTTCAAATCAGACTGGACTTTTCCTAAAGCGGTAGTCATAGAAAAACTAGCTTCAATTGCAGTAGTTGTAATCTGAGTAATACCTACTGCAGTAAATTTTCCTAATTTTTTTAATGTAGTTGGTAATTTTTTCCCAAGAATATCCGGAAGTATAACTATCAAATTATCATAACTCGACGAAAGCTTTTTGAACTTACCGTACATATAAAACTTTTGATCTTTTTTAGCAAAAAGATTCTTGAAGTTAACATTTCCTATAATCTGTGTATTCTTAGAATCTATTAAATTAAGATTTGTAATTTTTAAATCATTAAGAGTACCTTTAATACTTGCGTTAGTATAAAAATGCTGATTTTTACCTAATTCTTTATAAAAAAAGCGAATATCATTTGAAGCTATCGAAGTCGATTTCAACTTTATATCAAATTGAACTTTATCTGTAAAATTAGAGAAATCCTCAATCTTGTAATTTAGAAAAACATCACCCTTCAACTTCGAATCTTTCGTTACTAAATCAAGGTTTTCTAATTTTATACTCTTTTTAGAATAGCTAAATTTAGAACTTAAATTTTCAACATACAAACCTCGGTGATCCAGAAAGGACATTTTAGTAATAATAGTAGTTACTTCTGGTCCGTATATCTGAAAATCATTAACAGAAGCATTTAAATGAGTAAAATCAACTGATTTTGGAGTTTCCCGGTTTTCATCTGTTAAAATAAAATGGCCATTATAAATATGCAACTTAGTGGATTTAAGCAAAAAATGCTTTTGAGAAGGCTTTCCAGTTCCAAAAGCAGCAATGAATATATCTATATTTGACTCTTTTTCATTCTTATATGTTTTTAGATTGAAAACTAATCCGTCTAAACGCAAATCTCCAAAAATCAAGTCACCATCCAATAATTTCTTCCCTCCTAGAATGGTAGTTTTTATTCTATCAGCATAAATAAGTGTATCCTTATGATGATCAATAATTAGTACTTTTTTAAATTTTACACCTCCAAAAGCAGAAACTGCAACTCCGTCAATAGAGATATTAATTCCAAAATCTTTATTTATACTTCGAACAAAATATTGAGCAATTTTTGTTTGAACATAAGGTGTTGAAAGGGCTATTCCAAGCACCAATAAAAGTAGGATTAGTCCAAGTAGAGAACGAAATACTATTTTTTTAAATTTTTTGATACTTATTTATTGTTTTAATTTTTTATAAAATTTTATTTTGCTTTTGGAAACAACAGTAGCTTTAATAAAAATTCTTTAATTTTGGCTTTTTATGTAAAAAACCATTTTTACATAGGATTGTCAAATATAATTCAAAATTTGTGCCTTTTTATGCAAAATCCCGAGGTTTTTATTCTTGCTATCGAAAGTTCTTGTGACGATACTGCAGCTGCTGTTTTACAAAAAGACAAAGTACTCTCAAACATAGTCGCTAATCAATTGATTCACAATCAATATGGCGGTGTGGTTCCTGAACTTGCTTCTCGTGCACACCAACAAAATATAGTTCCAGTCATTGATGCTGCGCTTCAAAAAGCAAATATACAAAAAGAACAATTATCCGCAATTGCTTTTACCCAAGGCCCCGGATTGATGGGTTCCCTTCTGGTAGGAAGCTCATTTGCTAAATCATTGGCATTAGCCTTGAAAATTCCTTTGATTGCGGTAAATCACATGCACGCCCATATATTAGCGCATTTTATTGATGAAGAAGGATTTGAAAAGCCTACCTTTCCCTTTTTGGCTTTGACCATAAGTGGCGGACATACCCAAATTGTAAAAGTGAACGATTTCTTTGATATGACAATTATAGGGGAAACTACTGATGATGCCGTAGGAGAAGCTTTTGATAAAAGTGCAAAAATACTCGGACTTCCTTATCCCGGCGGACCTTTGATTGATAAATACGCTCAATTAGGAAACCCAAAAGCTTTTGCTTTTACAAAACCAAAAGTTCCAGGATTGGATTTTAGTTTTTCAGGTTTAAAAACTGCCATTTTATATTTTATTCAAAAGAAAAAATTAGAGAATCCAAATTTTATTGAAGAAAACCGAAATGATATTTGTGCTTCCATTCAATACACAATTATTGAAATTCTGATGGATAAATTAAAACTAGCCGTAAAGGAAACGGGAATAAAACAAATAGCAATTGGCGGAGGAGTTTCGGCCAATTCCGGAATAAGAAACGCTTTGGCGGAAGCCCAAAATAAATATGGCTGGAAAACATTTGTCCCTAAATTTGAGTACACCACGGATAATGCTGCAATGATTGGAATTGTGGGTTACCAAAAATTTTTAACTGGAAATTTTGAAACTTCATCTGTCGTTTCTAAAGCAAGAATACAATTCTAAATTATGCAATTATTTTATAATCCAACGATCAACGAGACCACTGAGAACTTTTCTTTTGACAAAGAAGAAAGCAAACATATCATTAAAGTATTACGCAAAAAAGACAGCGATATTCTTTATGTTACCAATGGTTTAGGGCATTTGTTTAAAACTGAAATCACTTTGGCTTCCGACAATAAATGTACGGTAAAAATTATTTCTTTCGAAAAGTCAGCACCTTCCAAATTTCATTTGCATTTAGCGGTTGCTCCCACTAAAATGAATGATCGTTTTGAATGGTTTTTGGAAAAAGCTACTGAAATTGGAATCCATGAAATCACGCCTATTATTTGTGATCGTTCCGAACGAAAAGTAATCAATACAGAAAGATTTGATAAAATTATATTGACTGCCATGAAGCAATCTAATGCATTATTTCTGCCAAAATTGAATGATGCGATATCTTTCAAAGAATTTATTAAACAAAAACAGGAAGGCCTGAATTTTATAGCGCATTGTGAGGAAACCAATAAAAAAACATTGAAATCTGCCTTAGAAGCAAATCAAAATATTACTGTATTAATAGGACCAGAAGGAGATTTTACAGACAAAGAAATCGAATCAGCACTAGATGCCAATTACATTCCAGTTTCTTTAGGCAACACAAGATTACGTACAGAAACTGCAGCTATTGTTGCGTGTCATAGTGTTATTTTTGTTAATGAATAGTATGAATTAATGATTCTGAATTTATAGTTATGAAAAAAATATATTATTTATTGCTATTAATTTCTGTCACCTCATTTTCGCAGGAAATCGCATTATTAAAGTATAGCGGTGGCGGAGATTGGTATGCTAATCCCACTTCATTACCTAATTTAATAAAATATTGCAATGCAAACATCAACACTAAAATAAAAACTAAGCCAGGAACGGTTGAACCCGGAAGTCCAGATTTACTTTCCTATCCATTCGTTCATATGACTGGACACGGAAATGTTGTTTTTAGTGATACTGAAGTCATTAATCTTAGGAATTATTTGCTTGCCGGAGGTTTTCTTCACATTGATGATAATTATGGCATGGATCAATACATTAGAAAAGAAATAAAGAAAATATTTCCAAACAATGATCTAGTCGAAATTCCTGCAAATCATGCTATTTTTCAAAAACCATATCTTTTCTCTAATGGATTACCAAAAATTCACGAGCATGATGGAAAAAGACCACAAGCTTTTGGAATATTTATAGAAAGTAAATTGGTGCTTCTTTATACTTACGAATGCGATTTAGGCGATGGATGGGAAGATCCTGAAGTACATAACGATCCCGCAGATGTTCGCGAAAAAGCATTAAAAATGGGCGCAAACATTATGAATTATATCTTTAATAATTAATCTCTGCAACTAAAGCATAAAGATATCAATTCGAAAGAAAATATTTCTTGTCATTTTCAGTATGTATTTTTTCTATTTCCAACACAATACGGGCTCACTTTTTACAATTAGTGAAACTTTTGGTGTTAAAAAAATCATCTTTTAAGAAAGAATATTCCCTCTATTCATAAAACTTCTCGAAGTACTGCTCTTTACGCGCCATACTCTGTAATTCATGAGACAAATGATTTACAGACCTATTATCCACAATAATTACAAAATTATCTCCTTAGAAATTACCGATACAAATAAATCTTTTAAAAAAAGTTTTTTTCAAGTTTCATTAAAAATAGACAACGAAATGGATGTGTTTTTAATGAAATTTTAACAATTTTAAATCAAATCTCACATATCAATATATTTGACGAGAACAGCAGTATCAATGTCGCACAAGTTACAACTATATCGTTATAGTTTATTTTTTATTTTTTTTACAAAAATTTGTTTTATCAAATAATTTGTTATAAAATTGTATTATCATTAACCCAAATCAATTTTTATAACAAAAAACTAGTATTATTATGAAAAAAATTCTTTTAACTGCAACAGCATTTTTGATGCTATTCTCATGTCAAAATGACCAAACAGAATCGACAGTTTCAGCAACAAATGCTATTGCACGCCGCTCATGCGCTTCACAAGATGTATTAGTGGAACAATTAAAAGCTGATCCTACATTGGCTTTAAGAATGAACCAAATTGAAGCTTTTACACAAAAATCAATGTTGACTAACCGTTTAGTAAATGGTAAAGTAGTAATTCCAGTAGTAGTAAATGTATTGTACAGAACTGCTGCTGAAAACATCTCTGATGCACAAATACAGTCACAAATTGATGTATTAAACAAAGATTATACTGCTACAAATTCTGATTTTAGTAGTACTCCTGCTGAGTTTGCTGGAGTTGCTGCAAATATTGGTATCACTTTTGAATTAGTAAAGATTAATAGAAAATCAACTACTAAAACTTCATGGGGAACTAGAGATACTATGAAAAAGACTAAACAAGGAGGATTAGATCCAACTTCACCAAGTACAAACCTTAACTTATGGGCATGTACAATTGGAGGAGGAATCTTAGGATACGCTCAATTTCCTGGTGGTTCATTAGCAACTGATGGGGTTGTAATTGATTCTAATTATTTTGGATTATCAAGCGCTGCTAGCTATCCTTACAATTTAGGAAGAACAGCATCTCACGAAGTAGGTCACTGGATGAACCTTAGACATATTTGGGGTGATGCATCTTGTGGAGATGATTTAGTTTCTGATACTCCGGTTGCTAAAACTTCAAACTTTGGTGTACCAACATACCCTTACGTAAGTACATGTCTACCTGCTCATAATGAAATGACTATGAATTACATGGATTATACTGACGATAGAGGAATGTTTATGTTTACTAATGGGCAAAAAGCGAGAATGACTGCTTTATTCGTTTCTGGCGGAGCTAGAGCAGGTTTCGGAATATAATTTTTTTTAGTTTTTTAGATTTTAAAACTCGCTACTTGTTAGCGAGTTTTTTTTTGAATAGTTCAGAGTAATACCCTTTATAAAATCATAATTCTTTAATGCTAATAGTCAAGTAACAATTTAAAGCTTCTAAATTTATTTTTTAATAAATAATAATCGTAAATTGCTTTATTATTTATTTGACAAACAGTACTTTATAATCTTAAAAAAACTACTATTATGAAAAAAATTATTTTAATTGCAACAGCATTTTTGATGTTATTTTCTTGTCAAAATGACCAAACAGAATTAACTTCCCATACAACAAACGCTATTACTCGAAGAACATGTGCTTCACAAGATGTTTTGGCAGAACAATTGAAAGCTGACCCTACATTAGCTTTAAGAATGAACCAAATTGAAGCTTTTACACAAAAAACAATGTTAACGAACCGTTTAGTTAATGGCAAAATAGTAATTCCTGTTGTTGTAAATGTATTGTACAGAACTGCCGCAGAAAACATCTCTGATGCTCAGATACAATCCCAAATTGATGTATTGAATAAAGATTACACAGCAACCAATTCTGATTTTAAAAGTATTCCTAGTGAGTTTTCAGGTGTAGCTGCAGATATTGGTATCACCTTTGAATTAGTAAATACGATTAGAAAATCTACTACAAAAACATCTTGGGGGACAAGAGATGCAATGAAGAACTCAAAAAAAGGAGGTATTAATCCAACTTCACCAACTACAACACTAAATATATGGGCTTGTACTATAGGAGGTGGAATTTTAGGATACGCACAATTTCCCGGTGGTTCATTGGCAACTGACGGAGTGGTAATTGATTCTTTCTATTTTGGTTCATCAAGCGCTGCAAGTTATCCTTATAATTTAGGAAGAACCGCATCTCACGAAGTAGGTCACTGGATGAACCTTCGCCACATTTGGGGAGATGCTTCATGTGGAGATGATTTAGTTTCTGACACGCCTGTTCACAAAACCGCAAATTTTGGTGTACCAACATATCCTTACGTAAGTGTATGTCTACCAACTCATAATGAAATGACTATGAATTATATGGATTATACAGATGATAGAGGAATGTACATGTTCACTAATGGCCAAAAGGCAAGAATGTCTGCTTTATTTGTTTCTGGTGGAGCCAGAGCAGGTTTCGGTATATAATTTTTCGGATTTTAGAATTTAAAACTCGCTACTTGTTAGCGAGTTTTTTTTATCTTTATATCCTAAAAAAGATAAATGATTACATCAAAAATTATAGCTAATGGAATTTTAAGAGCAATAACTACTATTGTTTTAGTCGCTTTATCTCTTTATTTTCTATATCAAATTCAATCGGTACTGATTTATCTAATAGTTGCATTAATTCTTACATTAATAGGAAATCCTATTTTAGATTTTTTTAAAAGAAGATTAAAATTCAAACATGTATTTGCTACAATTGCAACATTATTAATTTTTGTCTTTATTATAGTTGGATTTATAATGATGTTTATTCCTTTGATTTCATCACAAGGTCAAAATTTATCTCTTTTAAATACTGCAGAAATAGAAAAAGACACACTTCAATTAATTAACCAAATATCTTCATTTTTAGAAAGTCATAATATTGATTCCACAAAAATGCTAAAGGAATCTAACATCACTTCTAAAATAAACTTTAATTTTATTCCAAATTTTCTAAATGCCGTTTTAGGTACAATTAGTAGTTTTGGAATGGGCTTGGCTTCAGTACTTTTCATTACTTTTTTCTTTTTAAAAGACAGATTATTATTTAAAGATGGTGCCAAAAAATTAATTCCTGACAGCCATGAAGATCAAATTTTAAATTCTTTAGACAAAATAAATCACTTATTATCCCGCTATTTTATTGGATTACTACTCCAATTATTTATTGTGTTTATTTTATACTTTATTGTTTTACTCGTTTTTGATGTGTCAAATGCAATTGTCATCGCCTTTTTATGTGCTGTTTTAAATATTATTCCTTACGTGGGACCATTAATTGCCTCAATTTTAGCTGCAATTTTGACTATGATTGGTAATTTAGGTAGTGATTTTCAAACACAAATTTTACCTACAACCATTTATGTTTTGATAGGTTTTTGGATTGCACAAATTATTGATAACAATGTGTCTCAACCAATTATTTTTTCAAAAAGCGTAAGCTCACATCCATTAGAAATATTTCTTGTCATATTAATTGCGGGCTTTCTTTTTGGAATACTAGGAATGATTATAGCTGTTCCATTATTTACCATATTGAAAGTAATTGGTAAAGAATTTTTTCCTGAGAATAAGATTATACAACTATTAACAAAAAATATTTAATCTTGGATTTAAAAATTCTAAATCCCGAAATTCAAGAATTTATAGGGAAAAATATCTGTATTTCTATTTCGAAATTAGCGCTTCAAAAAAATCCTTTTCCAGATGTGGATTGGATTTCTATTTTAAATCAAATCGAAGCTAAATCAAAAGCAAAGGACAAACTACCTAATTGGTTTAGCACCAAAAATATTATTTATCCAAGTAAAATCTCAATAGAACAGACTTCATCTGAAAAAACAGCTTCTTATAAAGCTTCAATAATTTCAGGAGAACGTTTAATTGATTTAACAGGAGGTTTTGGTGTGGATGATTACTATTTCTCAAAAAAAATAAAAACTGTAGTTCATTGCGAAATCAATTCAGAACTGTCTGACCTTGTAAAACACAATTTTGAGCAATTAAATATTTCGAATATCATTTGCTATTCTGGTGATAGTTTAACTACATTAAATACTTTAAATACAAAATGGGATTGGATTTATATTGATCCTTCACGTCGAAATGATGTCAAAGGGAAAGTCTTTATGCTTAAAGATTGTTTGCCCAATGTTCCGGAAAATCTAGATTTTTATTTTAAGAATTCAAATGCCATTTTAATAAAAACTGCTCCGCTACTTGATATCTCCGCTGGATTATTAGAATTACAAAATGTTAAAACGATTCATATTATAGCGCTAGAAAATGAAGTAAAAGAATTATTATGGGAATTGCATAAAGATTATTCTGGAAATGTAAATATTAAAACAGTCAATCTTTTAAAAGACAAAAACGAAACATTCGACTTTGTTTTAGGAGAACAGACTAAATTAGCTTTTTTTAGTTTTCCTCAGAAGTATTTATACGAGCCTAATAGCGCTATAATGAAATCTGGTGGGTTTGATGAAGTAAGTTCATTTTACAACCTAAACAAGCTGCACAAACACTCTCATTTATACACTTCACTTGACTTAATATACTTTCCTGGACGAGTTTTTGAAATTCAAAATACATTTGCTTATAGCAAAACGGAAATGAAAACGTATTTAGAAAATACAAAAGCTAATATTACAACCCGAAATTTTCCTGATACTGTTGATACTATTCGAAAAAAATGGAAAATAAAAGATGGAGGAAATGTATATTGTTTTTTTACAACTGATGAAAATAACCATAAAATAGTTTTAATTTGCACCAAAATATCATAGAAATGAAACAAGTAATTACCGCAATACTATTATTCTTAAGCTTCAACATATTTGCTCAAAAAACATGTGAATATAGCGTAAACGTTACTGATTCTTTGGGAACTTATAAATCGACAAAGGAATACATGATTAGTGAGAAAAATTTTGCTGGAAATTCCAGTTATATCTTTTATTCATTGGCATTAACAGATGGTTTACCAACATTGAACGTACAATTGATTCAAAAGAGTAAAGACTTCATGAAAGCGAATTGCTTTGACAAAAATTCAAAATTGTTTTTGCAGTTAAATAATGGAAAAATAATAACGCTACTCCACATCGATCAAGAGAATTGTGGAACTATGATTCGTGATGACAAAGGCTATGACAATAGGGTTATTTCAGGTCAATTTATGTTTATGAAAGATAGTTTTGAAGAATTAAAAAATTCTCCTGTATCAATGATGAGAATTAAATATTTGACAGACACTGAAGATTATATTATTAGAAAAGAATTTAAATCGGAATTAAACAATGAGGTTTATCAACCAGAAACTTACTTTATTAATAACATCCATTGTATAGAATAAGTTAATTACAATCCCATTTGAAATTAGAAACTTTCTCTTTTAAAGCTGATCTTAGGTTATAATGCCACCATTCTGAATCAAAAGAGTTGAAGCCGTTTTTATTCATTATCTTTTTTAATAATTCCCTGTTTGCCTTAACCTCTTCTGATACATTTAGATACTTATGACTGGCTTCAACACCAAAATAATCAAAAGAAGTTCCCATATCCAATTCGTTTCCATTACTATTGACTAGAGTAATATCTACCGCTCCTCCTCTATTATGGATGGAACCTTTAGCAGGATTAGCCACATATTCTGGGTTAGGAACAATTTCCCACATTTTTTTCTGGATGTCCAAAGGTCGGTAGCAATCAAAAATTTTGATTTTATAGCCTTTCGTTATGAATTTTTTATTGGCTTCCAGCAATGCTTCAACAGTTTTCAATCTTAAAAAACATGCTGCGCAGTCATATACTTTAGCTTTTAAGAAATTATCCGTTGTGGCGTATTTCATGTCATACACAAAATCCGGGCTATAGTCTTTTAAATTTACGAAGGTCGTGTCATTGATAATTGGACTATTTTTTTCTTCATTAGCAGAAATAGTCGATTGCGATTTACAGGAAACAATCCAAAAAAGAGAACAAAAGATTAGAAATGGTTTGAAACAAAAAGTCATGAATGCTATTTTTTTATAAAAATAGAATAATTAAAGGAGTTTTCAATACATCTAAAAACAAAAAAACCGATACTAATTAAAGTATCGGTTTAAGTGAACCTTGAAGGACAAGATTCGAACCTTTTACTGGAAGATTTGCAACTCTTAGCCGACTGTTTTAACTAACATTAACGGTCTTCAAAAACAAACCTTTTATGTATAGGATTATTTTAATACCACAAACCGGAAATTCACCCTAGTTGAGGGATTAATATGTTTCCAAAGAAAAATAAGATGATTCCGTGGGCTTCATATTAATTCCTTTTTTAGTAAAATTCCCCTTCTCGTAAGTATGTATCGTCGTTGCGGATGATTAGAACTGTCAGGGAATTTCATTGTAATATAGTCCTTCTCTAATGCTGGGATTATGTATTGGGTTCTGAAATAGTCATCGTGTTTTAAGTTCAAAAGTGACTGGATTTCAGATCGTTTCATCTCGCCGTTTATCGCCACGACAATTCTTTGGATTTCAATGACAACTTCCCCAGTAACTTGTTCCGAGGTTTCATTATTATCATTGGCTGCAAAATAGAAACTAGTTGTAACGGAGTCGAATTCCAATTTGTAGACTGGTGCTGTTTTGTTGTATTCAAACCAATTTGATTCTATTTTATCAAAGCCAAAACCAGCATTTTCGGCCAGTTTGACCATTCTGAAAAGTTTTGAGATAATTGGATTTCTGGGAATGGAAAGGTCTTTTTTTTCAATTCTTCGATAGGTTTGGGCAAACCTCTGGGATTGAAAAATTCAATTTTATTGGTAACAATTCGGATACGGGAATGAGCTGGCGAAAAATAGTCGGCGTGCATCAGCAAATTCACCAAGGCTTCTCTGATAGCGGTAAGTCCAGTTGAGAGTTCTTCGCCAAAACCTTCGGCAGAAAGTTTGAAAGTCACATCTACTTTTTGTTTCAGCCTTGCAAAACACTCAAAATAGTATTCCCATAAATTTTCCTGTTCGTCCAAACGGAAAGCATAACGCGATTTGGCATCCGTATATGAATTACCTGGGATTTCCAATAAATCAATTCGGAAGTTAGGGAAATATTTTTCAATTACTTCTCTTTTACCCAATAGTAACAAACCGCCATAACTACAACTACTCTCATCGATAATTCGCAGTTTTTGCAAAAACTCCTCCTCACCAAAACGGTTATAACTTACATTGGGATTAAATCGCGCCATGTAATCCCGTAGCGCAACAAAGAGGTTTCATTTAGACTGCTCCTAGTCGTTCCGACTGCAATCTCGGAAGATTTAGTCCCGAAAGTTTGGTCCCGGTACATCGCATCGATTTCTTCTTTGGTCGCTTTATTATCGGCACTACCCCTGCGGATATAGGTATTTGCCTGCAAGTTGAAGTAAACTGGCTTTTTGTTTGAAGCCGGTATATAAAAAGCAATAACAGTCACGCCATCGAAATTATATTTTACTGATTTAGGGGCTAAGTTGACATTGAACTTGTCTCCTCTGATTGTATTCAAGAAATTCTGTTCGATTTTTCAGGATTTGTAATACCTTGAATTTCGTATGATTTTCCGGATTGTTTGACACCAAAAACGAGCCAACCACCGGAAGAATTGGCAAAAGCACTAACGGTTTCCCAAGATGATTTTGGGACTTCCGCTTTTGCTTCTTTCACTTCAAAGTCTTCTCATTCGAGATCAGCAAGTTTGTCGATAAATTCGGATTTGTTCATTTCTTAAATTTGGTAATTTGACACAATAATACGAAAATGTTAATGAAGATTCAAAGTTAGTGCGTTTGCAGCAACAAATGCAAACTCTAGAAGCGCATTTTTTATATAAACGCCTATTTACCAAAACATTGAACGAGAACGATGCCCATCCGAGGACAATATCATTAAGATTAAGAGATCTTAGATTGAAGATTAACGACTAAGACGACCGAGATTTACACGTACATAAGTACGAAAAGCCAACAACAAATAAAAAGCTCGTTCGCAGATTTGTAATAAAAATATTCTTTATACATTTGACAATAATCCACTAATGAATAGCGACTATCTACCTGATTTAGGGTGAATACTCGCTGTTTTGTAGCGAGTATTCACGAGTTGTAGGTAATGCTAACGATGACCATTTAAAACAATTTTTTATATTAAACTAAAATGAATATTAACTTTTTTTCTAACTTACTTATTTGGTTATTATTAATAACTTTACCAGAAATGGTATTTTCTCAAACGACCGACTTTACCATTCAAGATGTAAAGTTTGAAAGTCAGGGCGTCACTCTTGCAGGCTCAATTTTAAAGCCTAAAAAAACATTTGCAGCAGTTGTAATTGTTCATGGGTCTGATCCTGTAAAAAGAGAAATGGAGTTCGCTAAACGTCTTGCCAAAGAAGGTATTGCTGTATTGACATATGATAAACGTGGAGTTGGCGAATCTGGTGGTGTATATGTAGGACCATCTGTTGGCACGAATAATATTGACACTACTAATCTTAATTTATTATCTCATGATGCAAGTGCAGCAGTAAATACATTTCGAACCTATTTGAAAGATAAAAAAACACCTATTGGATTAGTTGGCTTCAGTCAAGCAGGATGGATTATCCCAATTGCTGCAAGCAAAAATCCACAAATAGAATTTATGGTTTTATTTAGTTGCCCTACAATTACAACCCTAGAACAACTTCGATTTCAGTTTTATACTAATGGAAACAATAATTTTTGGGAAAATCATACAGAACCAGATGCTCGTGAACATATCAAAAATGATTCTGATAGGTATCAATTTACAGCTACTGACCCAAAAATTTCCTTGAATACTCTTTCAATTCCAGGGCTTTGGCTTTTTGGTGAGAAAGATATCCAAATTCCCGTAAAATTGTGTATAGAGCAATTAAATTCATTTAAAGTTCAAGGCAAACCTTTCGAATATACCTTGTTTCCAACATTAGGGCACAATACTGCTTCTGGAAATATTACAGCACCTGTTGATATTTCAATTCAATGGATAAAACAGAAAGCTTTGAACATTAAGAAGCCTAAAGTATCAAAATAAAGCACTGCCTACAACAGCAGTTTCAATCCAGAGCAGCCTTTTTGTGCAAAATAGTTCAAGTTTTTCCCATAACTTTGTTCTCGGTCACCGAAAGTACTCACATATAAAATCGCCGCACCGGCTTGAAGCTGCGGGACGTCAAACTGTCTAATAACCTTTTTTGTTCCTGTTGATATATTTGTATTAAAAATCTTTCAAATAATTTGTATAACTCGTTGGCTTTTATTACATTTAAGTATGAAATTCATCAACGGAACCAACAGAAACCAGCTCCCGCTTTTTGTCTCATCGATTGATGATGCTATTGCGTAAGACAACGAAATCAGGCTCATTGACCTTTTTGTGGACAGTTTAAAACTCCCTGATTTTGGATTCACTTTCGATTTTGTCGAAAACGGGAGACCCGCTTATCATCCTTCGGATTTACTCAAACTCTTTATTTACGGCTACCTCAATCGTATGCGCTCGTCCAGAACTTTTGAGAAAGAATGCAGTCGTAACATTGAACTCATTTGGCTTTTGAAGGGTTTAGTTCCCGATCATAACACAATTGCTAATTTCCGCAAAGACAATCCTAAAGCCATTGCTCGCATTTTTCGTGCAACGGTGAAACTCGCCTCTCACTTTGAACTCATTGGCGGAAGCCTAGTTGCAGGAGACAGCACCAAACTCAGAGCGCAAAACTCAAAGAAAAACAATTTTAATCCCAACAAAATAGAGCGTCATATTACTTATATCGATGCTAAACTCGAAGAATACAACTCGGCTTTAGCCAAAGAAGATCGTGATATTCTGGAAAAACAAACGTTAGCAAAAAAGATAAAAAACACAACATTCAAAAGCAAAAATACATTGGGTATCAAAACACAATTGATACTACCGGCGTTACCCAAATCTCGACCTCAGATCCCGATAGTCGCCAAATCATGACTCGAAACAACATTTCCGAAGTGGCCTATACGGTACAAACAACAGTGGATGCACTCTACAACATTCCCCTCGATTTTCAAGGTGACCAATGAAAACGATCCCAAAGCGATGGGCGGCATGTTACGCCGAGCCAAAAACATTTTGGGGCACAACAATTTTACCTCCATTTACGACAAAGGATATCACACGGGGAGCGAATTTGAATATGTTAACCGACTTGGTATTGATGTACTGGTAGCTATTCCCGGCGTATCGGCACCTTAGCCCTAAAAAAGGGATTTTGTCCTCTTATTTTGCAAAAATAAGCGTGGAATTGTCCAAAAACTCAAATAATTATATTATACTTAAAAATTTAACTATTATTTAATTAAATAATCTAAAAATGTCAAGATTGATTTTTGTAATTTTATGTATTCTTTAATTTTAATTCAATTAATTATGAAAAATTCAAAAACCTTTATTATTGTATTGGCAGTTGTCTTGTCTGCTTTTTTCGCAAATGCTGGATTTTCACAAACCAAAGAAGAATCTCATGCAAAATTGAGTGAACATCACAACAAAGCTGTAAAAGCAGCGGGAGACATTGTCTCTGATAAAGCAAAAACCAAAGAAGAAAAAGTGGCGAAAGCCAATGAGGCTACAGCTAGTTTAAAAGAGGCTAAGAAAGAGCATGAAAATCTTAAAAAAGCCATTCCAGAGCATCAAAAAGCGATGGCTAAACCGTATCATGATAAAATAGATAAACACCATGCAGCGGCTACAAAACATGCTGAAGAAATGAATAAAGAGTTGAAAAAACCTGCACCGAATCATGCTAAGGTAAAAGAGCACGCAAAGGGAATGAAAGAATCTATAGAGAAAGCTGAGAATGAACATAAAGCAATGAAGACAAAAATAAAATAGACTGAATTACTGTTTTATTTGCAAACAATCCCCTTAGAGTGTTAAACTATAAGGGGATTCTTTTTTTGGTTAATGCTTATTTGTACAAATCTCCTGCTATTTGTTCCAGAATTGATTTTGGTAAAAGCCAAGCAAAGAAAACACCTAATTGGTTGACGAATCCGGTTACAATTTCGGGTTTTTTATTAAACAGGGCATTAACAGCAAGTTTGGCGACTTGTTCAGCTGTCATATTCACCTTTTCAGCTGCTTTTAGTGCTTTTTTCCCTACTTTTGCTCGGGAGGCAAAGTCTGTGTTGGTAGCTCCAGGAGAAACTGAAGTAACTGAAATGGAGCTGCCTAATAATTCATGGCGAAGTCCTCTGCTAAAATGAAGAACAAAAGCTTTAGTCGCGGCATATAAACATAATCCAGGTACCGCTTGGTAGGCAGCCGTACTTGCTATATTTAAAATATAGGCTTGCTTTTGTTGCTGTAACATCGGTAAAAACTGATGGCACATCTGAACCAGCGTACGTGTGTTGAGATGCATCATATTGATATTCTCAGCAATGGAAGATGACTTAAAGGGACCACTGAGACCGTATCCAGCATTATTGATTAAAATTTGAACCTGATACTTATTGGCTTCACACCACTGGTATACTTGGCTGGTACTTTCATTTAAAGATAGATCAATAGCTAAATAAGCCACTTTAATATGATGCTTTTTGGAGAGATTATCTGCTATTTCTTTCAGTGAGTCAGCTGAACGGGCTACTAAAAGTAAATTATATTTCCGTTGTGCTAATTCTTCGGCAATGGCTTTACCAATACCTTTGCTGGCACCAGTAATAAGGGCGTAGGTCATGTGTTCAGGCATTTAATTTTGTACTGTTTAGCGGTGTAATTTTTGCGAAAGCCAATGATAGAAAGGCGTTTTGCTATTTTCAGACTTTGGACTGTATTTTCCCGTAATGATTGGCACATACATAACACGGCGTCTACTCATTTCTCCATAATTAGGTGATTGTTGTACTCGATGCCAAATTCGTCCATCATGAACAGTTAAATCACCTGCATTTATATCGAAACCTACTTCCTTCGGGTCCGGAGTGTGGTCTACAAAATATTTTTTGGCAAACAAAAGCTGAAGTATACTTTGTTTATGAGTACCTGGAAGTACTCTTAATCCCCCATTTTCATAAGGACAATTATCCAAATGTATACCAACATTGAGCATAGGCATCATTTTTTGCCCTAAAAAAAAATCTCTAGGACAATCGGTATGCCAGCCCATTTGTGAAAAGGAACTATTGGGGATTCTGATATAGTTGTTTAACACTAAACCGTCTTTTTCGTCCTCACCAATTCGACCTTCATAGGGATACAACAATTCTGTCAAAGTTTGTAGGCGTGAATCTTTTAATAAGTTATGGAGTATCTCGCTTTCTTTAGAAAGGAAACAGAAACGCTGGATGGTTTCATTTCCATCTTCATCTTTTCCAAATTTCAATGGTATGCCATTTATTTTATCCCTGCCTTCTGCAAGCCATTTTTTTTCAATTTTAGAAACTTCTTCTATAATTAGCTTTATTGAAGACTCTGTTATAAAATCTCTGAACTTAATGACCCCGTGTTGGTTGAAAAATGTAGCTTGTTCAAGTGTGATTTTATCTGTTAAGGTGAATGTAGGACAATTTAATTTTTGATACTTCTTATCCATTTCTCTGTTAGTTTGATAGTTATGTAATTAACTACAACTTAGGTGATTATTTATAGTACGCCAATTTGTGCTTATCAAATATAGTGAAATTTGTTTTTAACCGAAAGGTTAAAACAAATTTCCTTTAACCGAATAAATCAATTCTACCTTGGCTATTCTTGGGCAATTTTTTTTGCTAAACGCCAAAGGAAGAAAGTAATAAAAGGAGCGGCTAAAAGATCGATGGTGTAATGTATATGCTGGATTAGTAGTAAAATTGCTATAATTGATGTTGCCATGAAAACGATGTTTTTTTCTCTTTTATTTACTAAACATAGTCCCATTAAAAATACTGTTGAGAGATGTCCTGAGAAAAATAAATCTTTGGTAATGAAGCTAACTCCATAAAAGGCGTTGCTTAATGGGTCGATTAAAGTAATAAGACCCACTGGCGCGTCTAATGGGACTAAAGTAATACTAATGATGCGCGATAAACATAAAAGGACATAGGCCACTAGAAAAGTGATAAGAATCTGAGGATTCTGTATAGCTCTAGCAGTAAAAAAAAGGGCGGAAGTCCATATACAAATAAAGATAGCTAAGGATACGTTATGGGCAGGGATTTGCTGGAGTAGCCAATCGTTTAGTACAGTTCCATTACGTGCTTCTATTTTTTGGAAAAACCAAGGAAATACATTTAGAATGACAATGATTGATCCAATACCGCCATACAGTAGTTTGCGATAGCGGTTAGAATTCAACGCGATGCTCCATTTTTTTTTAAAGGAAGGATAGTTGCAGTTCTCCATATTTTACGTTTACTAAAAGAACGATTTTTTTGTCAATTCATTTTCTATGACATAAAAGTACTGAAATTAATTAATGTATTTTCTTATTAGGATTGCAAGAAATCAGAGCATCACAACTGTAAGTACTTATGGTTCATTACACTGAATAGCCATCGGTTTTTCAGTAGCTAACCATTTTATGGTCATTACTTAGCCCTTGGCTCTCTTTTAAGCCAAAAGAAAGAGTTTCTAATTATGCTGGGTTCTTGTTATACAATCTAATCTCTAAGGTTTCTTTTGTGGTTTCTAATGCTCTTTTCTATTTTTTTCTCATAGTTCTTAATCATGTATTTATAAAATAAGTGCTTTACTATTTCTGCTGATAGAATGTAGATCGTGATTAACAAAAACATCCACAGGTATAACAATGGAGGTAATTTTACAAAATCAAACCATGTGGACAGCGGAGTAAATGGCAATACAAGTACAACTAGTATGATTACTACAGTTGCGATAGATAGGTACTTACCGGGTAAACTCTTGAAAAACGATAGTTTTGTTCGCACTACAAGTACGATTAATGTCGCCGAAATCACCGATTCTGTGAACCATGCAGTTTGAAATTCTTTCTCTTTTGCATGAAAAATAAATAGTAAAATTGCAAACATTAAGAAATCAAAAATAGAACTGAGTAGCCCGAAAACAATCATAAATTTTCGAATAAAAGTAAGATCCCATCGTTGTGGCGCTTCAATATTAAGTGCATCAACACGGTCGGTTGCAATTGCCATTTCTGGAAAATCGGTTAAAAGATTGGTTAGCAAAATCTGTTTGGGTAATAAGGGTAAAAAAGGAAGAAATAAGGAAGCACCAGCCATGCTGAACATATTGCCAAAATTGGCACTGGTTGCCATGAAAATATACTTCATTGTATTGGTAAATGTTTTTCGACCTTCAATAATACCATTTATAAGGACATCCAAATCCTGACTTAACAAGACAATATCTGCGGCTTCCTTGGCAACATCGACAGCTGTATCTACAGAGATGCCTACATCAGCAGTATGTAGTGCCGGCGCGTCATTGATGCCGTCGCCCATAAATCCAACTACATTGCCGCTACTTTTTAATAAAAAAATAATATGTTCTTTTTGATTGGGCTCTACTTCTGCAAATATATCAGTATGAATAGCTTGGTGCATGAGTGCAGCCTTGGTCATTTTTTGCAATTCGGCACCAGTAAGTATTTTTGGATCTTTAATGCCCGCTTGTAATGCTAAACTTTTTGCTACAAGCGCATTGTCTCCTGTAATAATTTTCAGTTTAACCCCTAGCGTATTTAGCTTTACAATTATGGCTTCAACATTTGCTTTTGGTGGATCAAATAAAGTAATAAACCCTAAGAAAATCATTTCTTTTTCATCTTCACGCGTAAAAGTACTAGTCTCAGCAAAGGGTTTATAGGCAACACCTAAGGTTCTGTAACCAGCTTGGCTTAATTCTTCATATTTTTGGACTATTGCTGCTTTAGTATCTGATAGATCCAAGAGTTTTCCTTCTGAAATTTCGGCATGGCTGCATATAGATAGTATGGAATTCAAAGCTCCTTTAGTAATCGCCAAATCGGTGCTTTCGCTTTGGACTACTATTGTTAAGCGTTTGCGAATAAAATCGTAAGGGATTTCAGACTTGGCAGTATAGGTAGGCGCTGTTTCTTTATACACTAAACAAATAGCTTCATCTATAGGGTTTCGAAATCCATGTTGCATCGATGCGTTTAACCAAGCATATTGCAATACTTTATCGTTATGTTTTCCGGAGATATCCAAAGTATCTTTCAAGTTTACTTTGCCCTCGGTAATGGTACCGGTTTTATCAGAACAGAGAATATTCATGCTTCCAATATTTTCAATGGAAGAAAGACGTTTGACTATGACTTGTAATTTAGCCATTCTTTTTGCTCCTGTGGAAAGGTTAACGCTTATAATCGCAGGAAGTAATTGAGGTGTTAAACCAACTGCAAGTGCAAGGGAGAATAAAAAAGAATCGAGAATTGGTTTATGCAAAAATACGTTTATACCAAAAATGATAATAACAAGTACTAGTGTAACTTCCATTAACAAATATCCGAATTTGCGTATTCCTATTTCAAAATCTGTCTCTGGTGCTTTTAGTTGAAGATTAACCGAGATTTTTCCAAATTCTGTTTGTTTCCCAGTTGTCATAACTAGAGCAGTTGCTTTTCCGCTAATGACGCTCGCTCCCATAAACAAGGTATTACTCCTTTTAGAAAGTACTGTGTTTGCAGGAAGTGGTGCTCCAGAATATTTTTCTACAGGGAAAGTTTCTCCGGTAAAAGCCGCTTCGTCAACAAATAAATCTTTGGAGTCTAAAATAAGACAGTCGCCAGGAATAATATCTCCGGCAGACAGGGTCACGATATCTCCAGGAACAACTTCTTCTACAGCTATTTCTTTTGAAATGCTGTTTCTAATTACCCTACATTTTAATCGAACCATTTTCAGCAGTTCTTTTACTGCGTTTGTGGCTCCTTTTTCCTGCCAAAAACCAAGTAAGCTACTTAGGAGTAGGATAAAGAGAATAATTAGAGTATCTGAAATATCTCCTAAACACGCAGATAATATAGCAGCAACGATAAGTAATATCGTAATTGGGCTTTTAAATTGTGAGATAAACAGAATAAACAGAGAGGAATTAGCATTGCTTTTTATGGAATTGGGACCATATTGTTTTAATCTACGGACCGCTTCTATATCATCAAGTCCATTTGCATTACCAGCTACTTTCCGATAAGCGCTTTCGATGCTTAAATTCCAAAGACTATTCTCAATATTAGATTTGCTTTCCATGAATCATTTACTAATGTTCAGTATAAAGATAGTGAATAACGAGTAACTGTCTAAATTATTTGTTACGCATTTACTATTACAAGTAGTTCCTTTTCTTTAAGTTGACTAGGACGCGTGTCAAGATGAGGGGAAGTAAAAGCTATCGCCGCTTTGTAGCAATTGAGGCAGGTATCAAAATCATATTCTGAACTAGAACGGAGAGTATGGCTAGGGCTTTTAAGGAAGTAAAAAGGGATGAAATAAAAAATTTGCGCAGGAAAACTACAAAATAGATTACTGATGTAATTTAAAACATAAATACGAAAAAACACTGACTATCAATTGATTAATATTGTAATGAAGACTAAATTCTTATTGATGCTAATTTGAATGCATTGGCTGCGAAACGCTAGTATTTACAGAAATAGGGAATACATTTGAGGTGTTTTTTAAGAGAGTGGCAAATGGAAGTTATTCAAGAATCAGCAAAAGTACACTCCTGGAACTTTATCGAGAGCTATTACTAAAACAAGGTGTTGGCAAACGGCAAATTCAGTTCTACAACTTTGAGTTGCCTGAAAATTACTTAAACAAAACATGGGACGACATTTACTTTGAAATAAAAAAGAAACTGCAAGCCGATAAGACCAACTATGTTTTTTGGACGAAGTGCAAAATATTCCGCTTTTTGAAAAATTAGTGGATGGACTTTTTGCTACTGAAAACACAGACGTTTACATAACAGGCTCAAATGCATTTTTATTGAGTAGTGAGTTGGCAACTTTATTGAGCGGTCGCGACATCGAAATTTCTATTTTACCTTTTTCGTTTAAAGAATACTTAACGGCACGGGGCATTGACACGAGCAACAAATACCTTAATTACGAAGCCTTGTTTTTTGATTATGTAAACGAAACATCATTGCCCAAAGTCGTAGAATTACGTGAAGAAGATTTTGATAAAATCTACGAATATTTGGAAGCCATCTACACAACAATAATCGAAAAAGACATTACGCAACGCCACCAAATAAATGACAAACGGGCTTTTGGCAACATTGTAAAATTTATAGCCTCAAACATCGGCAATTCACTTTCGCCAAACAATATTTCAAATACCTTAAAGCAAGACAAACAAAGTATCCATCACGCCACTGTAGAAAAATATTTAGAATATTTAGTGGAAAGTTTTGTGTTTTATAAAGTAAATCGATTCGATTTAAAAGGTAAAAAGCAACTCGCAACACAAGAAAAATATTATTTAGTGGACACAGGTTTGTTGAATATTTTGGCCGGTAAAGAACGAACCACCGACAGAGGACGCATATTGGAAAACGTTGTTTACCTCGAACTGCTACGCAGAGGCAACAAAATTTGGACAGGTACAACACGTAATGCTGAAGTAGATTTTGTTTGCAAATCCCCAACAGGCGACATCGAGTACTATCAAGTTGCTTGGCAAATGACAAACGAAAGCACCGTTGAACTTGAGTTTGGCGCATTAGAAAAAATTAACGACAACTACCCAAAATATTTACTAACGACAGATTCTTTTACCCAAAGCAGAAGCGGAGTAAAACACCTAAATGTTTTTAACTGGTTGCTTGAAACAAACTAAAAGCAAGAATAACCACTAGCCATAATCGAGTAGACGGCTCCGCCAGAAACCGACGAAGTGCGCCTCTCACACCACCCTTCTTCAGCCTTTGCAGGGTAATTGTAGTGGTTAGAATTGGGGTTTGTGCTACAACGCTTATAATTATTCTTAAAAACCTGCCATTGCCATCAGCAAAAGGATGAATTGCATTAAAAAAAGTATTATAAAAAAAGGATCGTCCGTTAGTATTAAGAAAGAGAAAAGGTAACGAAAATGGAAACTAAATTAAAAAACCCTTATAAATCAGATTTTTATAAGGATTTTAGTGAACCTTATGGTACAAAATTCGAACCTTTTACTTGAAGATTTAAAGCTTTTGTCCGAATCTTTTCAAGGATGAAGGTACTAAAAAAAAATAGTTATGGTTTTATGTAACCTAAAACGACAAGAAATTTCAGGACAAGACAGAATGTGCTATACTTGTTCATGTCGCTTTATCATGAGCTAAATAGTAAACTTATCAGCTCACTTCAAACCGTGCACAAAACTCCGCCAGAGTATATTTGGGATGATTTTTCGCATTCTTAAGACTGTTTTGTAACATGCTTTTTTCGAATCTTGAAATGGAAGTCACTTTCAGATGCTTTTATACTAATTGGAGCATTTAGTTTTATCCCTTTTACTGTTTATATCTTTATCTCTTGTGTTTTAGTGACAAGGTATACCATAAAACTACTAAATGGATTAATTGTCCGTGCATAAAAAAAGGACGGATAAATCCGCCCCTTTTAATCTGAGGAAATTAAAAACCATTAAAGTTATTCTTTTAAGAAACTTTTGTTTAATAATCTTCCATCCGTCGTATTTATTTTTAAAAGGTATAACCCTTTAGAAAAATCTGAAACATCAACATTAGCACTTTTGTTGGGTGATTTCAAATTCTCAACTCTCACAACTTTACCCAAGAAATTGTAAATCGCAATGGATTCAACTGTAGAATCTGACAACTCAATGCTGAGAGAGTTAACAGCCGGATTAGGATAAATCGTAACCGAATTCTCATCAATATCCTCATAAACTACTGGATTTGATGCTGATTTAGTAGTCGTAGATTTAGCCATGCCAGAACCTGAGATTATAGTAACATCAGTATAATTAGCTACTGTATTAACTCCATCAAGATTTGATGTACTTGCTAATCCTATCAATACTGTTTCTCCAAAATTTACAATGTTGGTTCCTAATTGTACCCAATTACCATTTGTTGAGGAAATATACGAAGTAACTGTACTTCCGTTTCTAACTACTCTGATATAATTAGGCAAAATACAAGTAGTAAACCCAGAAATTTTAGATTTATCTCCATCTGCTTTTCTGGATTCAAAATTAACAGCTGTTCCTGTTAAATTAGGGTTTGAAGCGATTGAAGTCATAGCAAACATAGCACTTTTATCTAAAGATCCTCTGATCATTACTCCCGCTCTAGCTGCTCTATTTGTATTATTAAGACTAGTTACTTTAGCAATTATCTCCCCATTACCTATTAATTGTTGGTATGTGAAATTAAACGAATCAATTCTAGAATCATTAAATCCACTTCCAGAAGCTGTAACTTCAAAATTACCGCCTTTGTAACATACTGAACCTGTATTTGTAGTTCCCACTGTACCTGATATCCAAGGAGCAGGTGCGTCTGTACAATAGATAAAATTATTTACAAGAGTAACAGTTCCAGAACCTTTGAATTTACCGGTGTAGGCCCTAAATTGACCTAATGTGTTAACATCTGTCAAAACTCCATTTAATGTAAAGTTTTTTGCTTTGTCATTAGCATCGTCAATGTTTGAACTATTCACTTTCATTGGAATTAAAGCGGATGCATTGTTAAATGCACTTAACTCCTCATTTGTGTAATAAACTGTTAAATCATAAGTAGCGTCCGCGTTTGCAGTATTTATAGCATACGCTTTTGCAGTTCTGGTAGTAGCAATACTTGAAAACGTTTTGGCAGTTGTTCCTTCATCAATAACAGATAAAGTCACACATCCAAGATCTGCAGAAGCATTCTCAACTTTAGCTATTAAAGCGTTATCGGTAGTACTAATGAAATAAATTGAATTTCCTGCATATAGTGTTGCAGTGGCATGTTCTCCTATTTGCGTTTCTATTCCAGCCGGTTTGGCAGAAACAACTACATTGTCAATCGCAAAACTAAATGGAGATCCTGCATTGGAGTCATTAAACCATCTCCATCCAATATAGAAGGACTGACCATCTAATTGATTGATAATACCCGTGTATTTTCCACTTGTATTTACAGCACCAATTGGAGCTGTTCCCACAAATTTCTTAACTGAAATATAAGTGGCACCATCTGTAGAATAAACAAACTCACCAAAGTCAAAAATACTGTTTTCTTCGGCAGCATCTCTTTCTCCACCAGCTTCCCAATCAAAACTTACCGTTACATTACTTGCCCCACTAGCGTTTAATACCGGAGATCTTAAAATAGTATTAGATGGAACATTAGAATTATAAAATGTAGTATTTGTGAGTCCATCTGTAATAAATGCTCTTCCTGCTCCACTTGACGCACCATTAATTGCCCATACATTCGTTCCTGCAGTGTCTATTAAAACAGTAGACCATCCTGAAGGCAAACCAACTTGTGAGAAAGTTTCTGTAGGTAATAGTTCAAAAACATCTTTACCCGTTCTAGGGACAAAGTCATTATCAACTATAGTAAATACTTGTTTTTCTAATTTACCGTTGTATAAGTAAGACAATACGATCGTTTCATTATTTTCGATTAATGCGTCATCATTTACGGTAATTTTAAGCGTTTTTGTTTCAGTACCGTTAAAGGTTAAACTTTGATTAGATAGCGTAAAATCCTGTCCTAAAGTTGCAGTACTTCCCGCAATACTAAAGCTTATTGTTGCCGATGGAGAAACCTGATTTCCTGTAATTACAATATCATAGGTGTTAACATCTGAACAACCATCAATTTGATTGTTTTCAGATAAAATTTGATTATTACTTGTGCTGAAAACAATTGTATTAGGAACCCCAGCAGCGTATGCATTTCCAATATCTACTGCGTGCCAAGCATTTGTAACTTGTTTTTCTTCATTAGATGCAATTCCGTATAATACTTGAGCAGCTAATATAGAGGCAGCACGCATGTTAGCAAATTTTGCATTAGGAGCAAGCATAGTTTCTGCTAAATACGTAATGTTATCTGCTTTGTCGTATCCTATAGGCAATACTTTATAGGCATTTCCTTTGTCAGTAATTTGATCATCGGCAGTCTTTTTGTTTTTCCCTAAAGAGAGTGCTTTTCCAGAACCAGTTACCATTAGGTAATACCATTTGTTCAGTACGCCACTGTTCGTATGCACACCACATTGGTCATTTGCCAAAGTTGGTGTTCCACACTCCGGTTCTTTCCAGTTTAATCCTCCGTAAGAGTCTGGTGCAGTGGCCGCCTTTGGATCATCCATCCATCTCAAAGCTGTTGTGGTAGCTTGACCTGGTCCAACACCTAAATCACGCTCATCAATTTGCTCACCTATACCCCATGGGTCGTATGGTAAGGTTCCATCAATCTTCGTGAGCACGTAATTTTCAACTGAAGCCGCCCATATATCTGAAAAACCTTCGTTCATAGCCCCAGATTCTCGTTGATATACTAAATTAGCAGTAAATTGACAAACACCGTGTCCAATTTCGTGTGCACATACGTCCATTGATGTTAATGGCGCAAAAGAACCATTTGGTTTTGTTCCACCTTGGTAACTACCATCACCATAAGTCATAGCGCTTCCGTTCCAAAAAGCATTGTCGTAAGCATCACCATAGTGTACATAATTAATGATTTTTGTACCTTTATTATCAAAGCTTGATCTGTTATGAATGTTTTTCCAATAGTCAAGCACAACTTCCGCGCCCCAATGTGCATCAAGAGCTATATCATCATTATTTAATTCATTGGCAACCGGATATCTGCTGGTAGTAGAAAAATTATTTTTTTTATGCTCTGCTGAAGTCCAACTGTTATCGGCTGTTTCACTATACAAGCCACTACTGTCCCCATCAAATATAGAAACAGTCAAATCAGATAATCCCGGTACACTTATCGGAGCACCACCTAAACCTCTGTAACTTTTGGTCTCATTTGAGATTCCAGACGGTGAAATTCCTTTTAATTCCCAAAATCCATTAGCGTTTTTTGAAGTCTGAAAAGTTCTATTTCCCGCATACCGAGTTTCTCCTGTCGCGGTAGTATAAGCCAGAGGAAAAGATCCCATTTTAAATGTGTTGGTCGATGGGTTAGTAATTATTGTTCCGGATGCTTTAATAGTTTTTGTAACTTCTTCCTTTCCGTTTAATGCTTCTGCATGTTTAATTATGGCATCTAATAGTAAGATTTCTCCGTTCGTTGCATCTACATAAATGTAAGCACGTGATAGTGGCTCAGCAGCGTAAACATTAAACTTGTATGCCAAAGTTAAATCCGCGGCAGGAGTCATGTAATTATCAACGATAACCAATTCCCCTTTAGGGTAAACTTCGTTATAGGCGGCGGTAATTTCAGGTGAATTCCCTAGAGACTGAATGTAATCCCAGGCATAAGTAGTTGCTCCTACGTGGTTAAGCGCCTTTTGCAAGGCTGCGCTTTCACTTAATCCTGGATTAATAGACATTGAAGGGAGGTTGTAAAACTCTGCAGTAAAACCTTGAACAATGTTTTTAGATGAAATAGCTTTAAAAACGCCGTGTTCTACTTTAATTCCATTATTGTATTGTTGGAATTTGTCGATTTGAATACCGTTTGAATTGATGGTATTTTCCTTTATAAAAGTGGTTCCCTCACCTAAACCTAATACCGTGTGTAAGAAGGCAGGCGTGTCATTTAAAGAAAGCGTTGAACCTGTCGATTTCATCGTGATCAAAGAAGGTGTCCCTAGGTTGGGTTCCATGGTAAAAACCTTCACTCTTTGATCATTTGTTAAATTGACGACAATTTGCTGTTCTGTAGATTGAGCATGTAACATCGTTATTCCCTGGAAACAAAATATTGCAGAAAGGAACACTTTTTTATGTAATTTTTTAATCATAAAAATGTAAAATTAGTTGGTTGGTTGGTTGGTTAAAAGTAAATAGTTAAATAAAACCCTTGAATTTTGAACTTATAATTATTCAAAAAAACAATCATTTTTTCCATACTAAAATAAAAACACTTTAACATTAAATTGTTAAAAGCTTCAATAAAACCGATTAACAACATATTTATTTAAAATATGAAAGAATTTTCTGTTTAAAAATGAAAGTTGTTATTGTTATCCGATAGTAGCAAAAAAAGCTGTAAAATCAGCTTCTCAATTAAATTTGTAAATTGTCTAAAAAAACGATACGTATCAGTAATTATTTTTTCCGTAAATCTGTTTTCGGACAGCTGATAAACATTTTACATCGTTTACTATTAAAAGAGTTCTGAATTTAATCTAAGCCTAATTTCAAGCAAAACTATTTTCTTGAAATTTAGAAAAACGTATATTTGTCACTTATTTTTTTAAGTAAATTTACTTCTACTGCGTTTTTCTAATATTATACATTGATTACAAATCTATTAACTTAATGTAAACAGAAAAACACTTGTATTAAATAAGCTAATTAAATTCAATAAGTTACAGTTACGCATATCATTCTATACCTGACGCAATGAACTCGATGCATTCGAAGTGTTAATTTGTTATCGCTGGGCAGTTAAATAAAAAATATCACATGGACTTAAAGAGGTTTGAAATCAAGAAAAATATTCAAAAAACGGATGATAAAAATTTGTCCTTCCGGGTTTTTGACCTCGAGACGGCACGTATTCAGGATTATTTAAAACCACATAAAAAAGATCATTTTTGTATTATTCTAGTAGAGTCTGGAACTAGTAAAGTACATATTGAAGACAAAATATATTTGTTAAACTCAGGAAAAATAGCCGTTATATTTCCGGATCAAATTCACTTTTTGTCTCATCTGAGTAGTGATTTAACAGGTAAAATTATATTATTTGAAGAAGTATTGTTTTGTTCCGATATATTAAAAAATGAGCTTAGTGCTTATAATGTTAACCTTTCAGCACACCTGAATTGTACTGCACTTTCTAGTCTTGAATTCGAACAGGTGCTTCCAATTATAAAGAATATACAAGACATTTACAACGCCCCCAGCCTTGTCAAAAAGGAACAAGCGCGTTTTTATATCAAAATTTTCCTTTTAGGACTCATAGAGTCGATACATGGTCAGCATCCAGTTCTACATCATGATGCGCAAGGACCAAATCAACATACTTATATCGAATTTAAAAAACTTTTGAACCATCAATATAAAAGTGAGCGTACCGTACAATACTATGCCTCAAAACTGGCTATCAGTACTAAAAAGCTCAATGCACTGAATAAAAAATATTCTGGCGAAACTGCTATAAATGCTATCCACAACCGAATCCTTACAGAAATTAAACGACAATTATTGTTTAGTGATCTCTCACACAAAGAAATAGCATTTGACCTTGGGTTCAGTTCCCCATCTGCACTTAATAAATTTGTAAAAGCTAAACTAAAGGAAACCCCAACGGACCTACAAAACGAACTGGCGCAAATTTATACCGCATAGTCTTGTTTATATAACACCCTACCCTCACTGCTACCCTATCTTTGCATCAGTAATTAATACTATTAAAATAAAGATCCACTGCTGTTGCTAAAAAGCGATTCCAGCTTAATTATTTAGTTTAATGCTGTTTAGGAGGAATTAAATAAAAGGTATCCTGTACTTTCAATTACGCAATGCCAAAAGGCAAACACTCGAGAACAGCATGTATAATTACCCAATCGTATTGCTACGAATTGGAATGGTTAAAGGAACGCATGACTTTACTTAAAATAAAACAAATGAACACTGATACTTTGACAAACAATAATTTGCTTGCTATTTTAGAGGAAAATAGAAAACTGGCAAATCAGATAAATCCTCAACAGATAAAAGTTTTGGTTCACGAAATTAAAGCAGCCAAACGAATTTTTGTTATGGCAGCTGGCAGGAGCGGACTTGCATTAAAAATGGCAGCCATGCGGTTTATGCATTTAGGATATACAGTATTCATTGTAGGAGAAACCAATACACCTGCTATTTTAAAAGGAGATTTACTCCTTCTGGCATCGGGTTCCGGAACTACTGCTTCTGTACTGTCATCCGCTGAGAAAGCGAAGAGTCAACAAGCTACTGTTATCGCTATTACTGCCGATGTAAAAAGCAAATTAGCCGTATTGGCAGACGCTATTATATTAGTAAATGCTGCAACAAAAACAGACTTCGGTGTTTCCGTCTCTAAGCAATATGCAGGCAGTCTTTTTGAACAGTTTACATTATTGGTGTTAGAAAGTGTTTTTATGACCTTATGGCAAGAATCAGGTTTGACCAAAGAGGACCTATGGCCCAAACACGCCAACCTGGAATAACGATTTTTTATATTATTTATTATTAATTTTTTTTATACATTTAGACATGACAAAATTACAAGTCGCAATTGATTTACTTACTACAGAAGCAGCATTAGAATTGGCACACAAAGTAGCACCGTACGTGGACATTATAGAATTAGGTACACCGCTAATTAAATCGGAAGGTCTAAAAGTGGTTACGGCAATGAAAGCCGCTTTCCCAGGCAAATTAATTTTTGCAGACATGAAAATTGCAGATACTGGTTTCTTAGAAGCTGAGATCGCATTTTTAGCAGGTGCAGATTTAGTAACAGTTATGGGTGCTGTTGATAATGCTACCATAAAAGGAGCGGTAGAAGCTGCAAAAAAACACGGTAAAAAGGTAGTAGTTGATACTATTGGAGTTAAAAACAGAGTAGAAAGAGCTCAAGAGGTAACTGCTTTTGGAGTTGCTTTTGTAGAGTTACATGCTGGTCTTGACGAACAAACATTAGCAGGATACTCCGTACAAACACTTATTAGCGAAGGAAAACTAGCAAAAGTTCCCTTTTCTGTTGCAGGTGGTGTAAACATCGATACAATTAAAGATGTTGTAGCTGCTGGTGCAGATGTAGCTGTTGCAGGTGGTGCTATATATGGCGCTGAAGATCCCGCTGCTGCTGCTAAAGCATTAAAAGAAGCTATAAACAGTGTAACTGTAGCGTAATTATTGGATTAAGGCTGGAATTTATAAATAAATTCCAGCCTTTTTTTTTTGTATAATAAATTTAGATACTAATTATGAAAACATTTGATTTTGGTATAGTTGGTTTAGGGGTAATGGGTCGGAATCTGCTCTTGAATATGGCGGACCAAAAGCATGCTGTAGCAGGCTTGGATTTGGATACGGAAAAAGTATTATCCCTAACACAGGAAGCTAATCCCCAACACCAAATTAAGGCCACAACAGAAGTAAAAGAGTTTCTCGAACTTCTTAAACAACCAAGAGCCATTATGGTATTAGTACCTGCAGGAAAGCCTGTGGATACTGTCATTCAAAGCCTACTGCCCTACTTAGATAAAGGAGACATTCTTATCGACGGGGGCAATACCTATTTTACAGATACCGACCGTAGATTTACAGAATTATCAGCTAAAGGGATTCACTTTTTTGGAATGGGTATCTCTGGTGGTGAAAAAGGAGCCCGATTTGGCCCGAGCCTTATGCCCGGCGGGAATAAAGAAGCCTATGAAAGACTACGTCCTATTTTTGAATCCATAGCAGCTAAAGTCGATGGTGAACCTTGTGTAGAATATTTAGGCAACGGATCTGCAGGTAATTACGTAAAAATGGCTCATAACGGAATCGAATATGGTATTATGCAGCTTATTTCTGAGGTATATGATCTTATGAAACGAGGGTACGGTCTAGACGATACTACGATTCAAAAAGTGTTTGAAGACTGGAATGACACTGAACTTCAATCCTACTTGATTGAAATTACAGGACATATTTTAAAGCAAACAGATACCGACGGCCAAAAGCTTATAAATGTAATATCGGATTGGGCAAAATCTAAAGGAACCGGAAAATGGACTTCCCAAAATGGGATGGATTTAGAAGTGCCGCTTCCTACTATAGACGCCGCAGTAACCCTGCGTAATATGTCTAAAAACAAACCGGAAAGAATTCAAGCTTCAGCGAAATTGGTTTGGAATGCGGAACAAAGTAACACTGACTTGCCTTTGGTTATAGAAGCGCTTAAAGGAGCGTTACATTTTTCTATATTAATTACCTATGCCCAAGGATTAGCATTGTTAACCAAAGCTTCACAAGAGTACAATTATAATCTAAACCTAGAGACCATCGCTAAAATTTGGCGTGGTGGATGTATTATTCGTTCGGTAGCACTTGAAGATTTCAGACAGGCTTATGCCAAGAACGGAGAGCTAAAAAACATACTGCTCGATGATACTATTGCTAAGGCCATAAACCAAAATCAATCCAGCATTAGATCTACGGTACAATTCGCAGTTCAAAAAGGGATACCTATTGCGGGTTTAATGAATTCCTTAGCTTATTTTGATGCTTACCGATCTGAAACGCTTCCTACTAACCTTATACAAGCGCAGCGTGACTACTTCGGGGCACATACGTATGAGCGCATTGATACTAACGGTACATTTCACACAGAGTGGAATGACTAAATTTTAAATGGAACAAAATGAATAATCTCGATACTATAAAGCCAACCATCATTCTTGTTTTTGGGGCAACAGGCGATTTAGCAAAAAGAAAGCTTTTCCCTGCCTTTTATAATCTTTATCTTGATGGTCGAATGCCAGAAAAGTTTGAGATCATTGCGCTTGGAAGAGCAAAAAAAGACGATGAGACCTACAGAAGCGATGTGAGCAATAACCTGACAGCGTTTTCCAGAAATAAAATAACCTCTGATAAAGCCTATCAGAAATTTGCTTCTCATATCACTTATTTACAAAATGATATCGACCAAGAAGAATCATTTCAAGTACTGAAATTAAAGTTGGACGCCATAGATTTGTCTTTTGGGGAACGTGGTAACAGGCTTTTTTACCTGTCAATAGCACCCTCTTTAATTGCAACGATCTCTAACAATATTAAAAAATTAGACCTTGCCGCTAATCCGGAACAGGATCGCATCATTATTGAAAAACCTTTTGGTTACAATAAAAGTTCTGCAGAGTTGCTAAATAAGCTATTATCAGAAACCTTTGAAGAGAAACAGATTTACCGAATAGATCACTATCTGGGCAAAGAAACCGTGCAGAATATCCTGGCTTTCCGCTTTGGAAATTCAATGTTTGAGCCACTCTGGAACCGTAATTTTATTGATTCTATACAGATTACTGTTGCAGAAGAAGTTGGAGTTGAAGACCGTGGCGGTTTTTATGAAGGTGCCGGAGCATTACGGGATATGATACAAAACCACCTGATGCAAATTTTAACCATGGTAGCGATGGAAGCCCCTAACTCCTTACAGGCTGATGAGATTAGAAACCGCAAAGCTGACGTTTTAAAAGCGATACGCCGTATAACCCCGGAGGAAGTAAAACATTACACGGTAAGAGGCCAGTACGACAAGGGATCTATAAAAGGTAAACCAGTACCTGGATACCTGAAAGAAAAAGGAGTTGCATCCAATTCTAATACAGAAACATTTGTAGCGATGAAATTTTACCTTGATAACTGGCGCTGGCAAGATGTTCCCTTTTATGTCCGAACGGGTAAAAGAATGAAAGAAAAACAATCCTCTATCGTCATACAGTTCAAACCGGTAACCCATTCTACCTTTTCTTATGGAAAAGAAGGGATGATGCCAAACCGTCTAATTATAAACATTCAGCCCGCAATGGATATTCGGTTACAGTTTATGACAAAAAAACCGGGACTGTCCCTTTCGCTAAAACCTGCAGAGATGGTGTTTGATTATTTTTCATGCTCTACACAATCACCAGAAGCTTATGAAACACTATTACTGGATGCTTTGCAGGGTGACCCTACATTATTCATGCGTTCAGATCAAGTTGAAGAAGCTTGGGATGTGGTAACAACCATTCAGGAAGCCTGGGAAAATGATAAATTTTCAAGTTTATATCAATATGAAGCCGGCGGCTGGGGTCCTGAGGCAGCAAATGAATTACTGGCCCGTCAAGGACACACTTGGGCATCAAACACACTTAATAAGGTAGAACAAGAAGAAGAAAAAGAAGTAACAAATGATAAGTATTTTTAATAATAAAGAAGAAATAGCACCCCATGTAGCCAATATATTTATAGCTGCTGCACAAAACGCAATACAGAAACGGGGCCGTTTTTTGGTAGCACTTACCGGTGGTTCATCTCCAGTATCTATCTACAAGCTTTTGGCTACGCCCCAATACAAGGCCAAAATAGATTGGGATAATGTTTTTGTTTTTTGGGGAGACGAGCGCTGGGTGGCGCTTGATGATGCACGCAGTAACGCAAAAATGTCATACGATTACCTGCTAAGTCATGTTGGTATACCAAAAAAGAACGTATTCCCAATGTATAAAGAAGGTTTTTCACCTGAGGAATATGCTTTGGAATATGAGAAATTGATTAAAAGTCTTACAGGAGAGGATGGAGAATTTGACCTCATTTTATTAGGAATGGGAGATGATGGCCATACCGCTTCACTTTTTCCCGGTCAAGCCGTATTGCAAGAGAATGATAAATGGGTATCGGCCTATTATTTAGAGTCGCAAAGTATGTATCGAATAACGCTAACGGCTCCTATCATCAATAAAGCGAAGGAAATTGTGGTTGTAACTTTTGGAGAAAATAAAGCGCATGCATTAAACGAAGTTTTATATGGAGATTACAATCCTGAAAAATATCCTATGCAATTAATTAAACCTTTAGATGGAAAATTATCATTCTTGACCGATCAGGCTGCTGTAAAGTAGGAAATGATAATTTGTAAAAAAATCAAGAGGCTGTCCGAAAAGTAATTTTCGGGCAGTTTTTTTTGTTTATTACTTTGATTCTTCGTATTTTTAAGTACCAAAATCAGCGATTATGCAGCCAGTTTTTAAACCTCATTCGG